>JAITDH010000229.1 GCA_031282665.1 Zoogloeaceae bacterium
GGGTTATCCCCGGCCATCATCCAGGGGTTTGGGAGGAAATTTGCGCCAGATCACTGGCATGAGGATGCATTGCAAACGCACCGCGTCCCTTGCCGGCGTAAAGACCAGCAGTTCCGGCGGCGCATTGTTGCGTAGGGGAATGGCAACCATGACCACGCCCGACGGCATGCGGTGAAAATTCCAGTAAACGGGAAAATTCCAGACATTCCTGATAATTTCATTACGATCCTTGGGAGAAGTAATCATCTCTCGCGATCGTTTGTCACTTGTCACCGAGCCTACCGGATCGTTTTTGGTCACAAACCATTCTTCAGGCAGAAAACGCTCGCGCGGTAACATCATCATATTATGATGGTATTTAGACACGGCTTCCCATGGAAGATCCGAACGACAATGTGGCGCATCTGCGGTGTGATCCATGATGGCAACGCCCTGAGAAATCGTGCCGCCAAGCCAGTATGTACGCCGATAGAGGTATTCTTCCCTGCCGTCGCCATCAATGTCTAGCATGGCGCACTCGAACATCTTCCTGTTTGTGGATAATGATCCGGGGTTTATAGCTCCACTAATTTCAAGCTCCGTAAACGGCACAATCCTTGAGTTATTCGACAGCCAGTCGAAAGTCCAGTCGAAATGCAAGTCCTTCCTGTCATCCCCACCATTGAGAAGACGGGGGTCCGGTTCATTGAAGGCTTCGAGCACTTCCGCGCACAGTTTTTTGTCATGCGCGCCCGCAAGCTGGAAAAATCCCTTGGGTCGGGGGTTAAGGGCTCCAAGGTCAAAATCCTTGTCCAGCTTGACGCGCACGGGCCGCCTGATTTTGGAGTACAAAACTGGCACGCGCTTTCTGAATTCTTTCTCTTGCTGCGCCTGATCGGATTCCGCCGCCCAGGATGCGCCGGAGGCCAACGGGAACATCATGCAAAATGCCCATGTAAAAGGCAAAACATGACGCCAAACCGGGTGGGAAACCTTTGTTTCGGCTTGCATGCATTGTTGGTTCATGTCAGTCAACTTTCCCCGCATAGTTGTCAGCGCGCCCAGTTTTTCGACAGTGGTTGACATGTTGATGCTCCTTTCAAGAGGTTATCCCCGGCCATCATCCAGGGGTTTGGGAGGAAATTTGCGCCAGATCACTGGCATGAGGATGCATTGCAGACGTACCATGACGATCTCCTTAAAAAGTCAATTTTCGATGCGCAGCAAATATAGCGGCGCTTCGCGCCGGCAATGGACGATTGTCGGATTGCGCCTTCGGCTTATCCAACCTACGGATGGTTTCGGCCTCCAGGGTTATGCTCAGGGCCGCAGTGGCAATCCAGTGGACCTTTCCAGAAAGCGGGTATTCAATGACCGATGCCCAATGCCAACACGCGTTGCGCGCGCTTCACCGGCCCTTCCCGTTCGGGCGCGGGCGTCTGTTCCGGATTCATTTCTCCCGGATTCATTTGTTCCGGATACTCTTCCCCGGCGATTTCCCGCAATACCTCTTCCAGGGCTTCTCCTCCTTCCATCTGCGGTTCGGAGGCGGGGAGCTGGCGTGTTTTTTCCCGTTCGGCGATGCGGGGGACGGCGAGGCGGTAGGCCTGGGTGAAGGAGCGGGTTTCCCGCAGGGCTTCGTCGAAGTAGGCGCGGCCGAAATCGGTGAAATCGTTTTCGTCGCTGCATCCGAAGGAAGTGCGGTCGGCGGCGGAGGCGGTGATGACGAGGGTGTTTTCGTTCTTCAGGAGCGGGATGAAGCCGCCGGAATAACAGGCGGAAACGACGATGACCTTGCGCTTGATGCCAGCCGCATCGAGCATCCGGCGCAAGGCGAGGGGATCGAGGGATTTGAAGCGGAAAGGCCAGAAGTCGAAGGAAAACTGGAAGTCGTGGGAAGCGTGCGAGGTGAGGAAGAGGAAAAGCACGTCTTCCTCGTTCATCTGTCCGCCCATCCGCTTCAGCGCGCGGCCGAGGGATAGGGGGTTGGCCAGGGGAACGGTCTGCAAGGTGGCCTTGTTGTTGGCGAGGATGAGGGAATGCCGGTTCGTCCGGTAGCGTTCGGCGAAGAGTTTTTCCACCGCGCTGACTTCGCGCAGGAAGACGTTTTGTCCCTCGCCGCCCACGCCGAGGAAGAAGAGTTCGACCTTGCCTTCGACGCCCGGCGCCACGGCGGCCAGGGCTTTGTCGAGGAGGCGCGGCTGCATGTAGAGGACGCTCTCGTCGATTTGGGGGAAGTAGTCCTCGCCTTCCGCGCCCTCTTCTTCCGGCGGTTCGCCGAGCCAGAACTGGGGCGAGACATAGCTCAGGTAGGCGTAAGCGCCACCAACGGCGCACAGGGCGACGAGATAGGCAGCGGCGACGCGGATGCCGGGTGGGCCGCTCCGGGAGCCGTCGTCGGGCAGCGCCTGCCGGGCCGTGGCGATGACGAGCCAGAGGGTGGGGAAGACGAGGAGGAATTCGATCAGGGGCGTGACAGGCAGGCCCGAGGCCATGAGATGCAGGGTTCCGCCCACATACCAGGCGTTCGCCAGGGGAAAGAGGAGCAGGATAAGGGTGGCGGCAAGCCAGAAGCGTCCGACATCCAGCGCTGGCCCGGCGGCGATCCGGGTCAGGCCGGCGGCGAAGGCGAGGACGGCGAAGGGGAGGAGCAGCCAGTCCAGGTTTTCCCAATATACCTGCCCCGGCCCGTGATCCCATTCGATGGCGAGGAAGATGAGAAAAAGGAGCGGCGCGGCCAGGATCAGTTTATGGACGCCCGGCGTCAGGGTTCCCGGTTTCGGCAGGCGCAGGAAGAGCATGCGGGGCAATTGGGCGAGATCGCGCCACAGGCTGGAGGCGGGCGGCGCATGGGCGGCCTCCTCCGCTTGCCAGGGGAAGATGTCCGCTTGTGTCACGTCGCCTCTTCCCTTGCCTCAGCCGGGGCGTTCATCTTTGTTTTCCGCATGCTTTTCCTCCTCCGGGGATATGGTGGTAGTGGCGGTGGTGGGTGCGGAATCCTTGGCGAGGCGGGCGCAGGTTCGCTCCAGTTCCTCGATGCGTTTTTTCTGTTGCTTCAGATTCCAGTGATTGCGCAGCGCGGCGGGCAGGTTAATCAGGGTGACGATCAGCGCTCCCGTGGCAAGCGCGCCCAAAAGAAGCAGCGCCAGCGAGCCTTCCAGGCTCCAGAAAAAGAATTGCACCGTGACCGGCGCATGATTCTGGATGGCGAACACGCCCGCGACGATGGTCAGGAAAATGGCGAGAAGGGTCAGCAGTATCAATTTTTCTTGTCCGGTTGGTTAGTCGATTGGGGAAAGGACATGATAGCGAAGAAAGCGACAGGAAAGGGGATGCATCATGGGATTTCCGCTTCCCGCGCCGGTTCTTGTCCCGTTTCCCGCGCGGTCTCTTGCCCCGCTTCCTGTTCCGTTTCCTTTCCCGCTTCCTGTCCTGCTTCTTGTCCCGCTTCCTGCCCCACCTCCTGCGCCGCCTCGTTCCTGGCGGAACAATCGAAGACGTAGGCAATGTCGAAGTCGAATTCGATGCGGTAGCGATTGCCGGCTTCCAGCGGGTAGCTGAGCCTGCCGTCCTGGTCGGTCTTCCCTTCCAGGACGAGCGTGTCGTTCCTGTACAGCCTGTACGGTTCCCTGACCTGGGTGCGGTAGGAGAGGACGAAGGTCTTTTCCCCCGAATCGCAGAATCCGCCGGGAGTTTCCATGTCGATCACCTGGCGCGCGCGCGGCCCCTTGGGATCTTCCGGCGCGCTGCTGGCGAGCGTCATGTATTCGTCGCAGTAGCGGCCCATCAGGCAGGCCTGGCGATAATGCGCGAGCGCCTGCCCGACGTTCTTTTCGATGCCCTGTCCCGCTTCGCGGGCCTTGCCGCCCTGCAGGCATCCGACGGGATGGCCGAGCGCGCAGGCCCGGTCGAACAACAGTAGCGCCGTGGTTTCGTTGCTGTTTTTCCCTATGCTTTCCAGGCTCTCTTCCGACTGGTAGAGCATGCCCGCTTCCAGGCAACTGTCCGCCTTGCCGCTGTCGCAGGCTTTCTGGTGGTAGATCGCCGCCTTGTTGACCTCCCGTTCGATCCCTTCTCCCTCCCCGTACAGCATGCCGAGCGCCCCGCATGCCGTGCCCAGGAGGCAGATTCGCGCGCCTTCCTCGCTTCCCTCCTGGCATACCGGCCGTTCGAGAGGCCGCAGGAGGATCAGTCGGTCGCAGAGCCTGGCGAAGGGCGCGACGGCCTCCGCCGCCCTGTCGTTTCGCCGGTAGGCCACGCCCAGCATGAAACAATCCTCGTCGCTGCCCGCCTCGCAGCGCTGAATGTTTTCCCGGTAGGCCTCGTCAGCGGCCCGCGCGGACGAGAACATGGAGAGCAGCAGGAGCCCCCCCAGGAAGAATTGGAAAAAACGCATGTCACTCTCCTTTCTGGCTCAAACGGGAAAAAAATGCGTCGGGCTCAGGCCCTCTTCCCGCAAGGCGGCCTGCACGGCGGGACGGCCGCCGACGCGCCGCTGGAAGGCGGCCAGGGCGGGCAGTCCGGGCAACGCCAGGGCGACATGGCTTGCCCAGCGGGTGACGGTGAAAAGATAGGCATCCGCCACCGTAAAAATCTCGCCCGTGAGCCATGTCTGCTTTTCCAGCGTCTTTTCCAGCCAGGCGTATTGCCGCAGCAGGACATCCGCGTGATTTTTCCGTTCCTCCTGTGGCGTGGCAGGATTGAACAGCGGCCCGAATTGCTTGTGCAGTTCGGAATTGATGTAGCCGAGCATTTCCTGCACGCGGTAGCGCGCCCAGGCGCCATTGGGGGGCATCAACCCGCTTTCCGGCTTCAGGTCGGCCAGGTACTGCACGATGGCGGTGCCTTCCGTCAGTATTTCCCCATTGTCGAGTTCCAGCACGGGCACCGCCCCCTTGCCATTGACGGTGAGGAAATCCACCCCGCTTTCGGTCCGCCCCGTCGCGAAATCGACGCGTTCCAGTTGCAAGGAAATCCCCGCCTCGCACGCGACGATATGCGGCGAGAGGGAACAGGCACCGGGAAAGTAATAAAGCTTCATGCGCGTCTCCTTATGGTTGTTGTCAAAGGTTGTTTGTCGAAGGTTATTTGTCAAAGGTTATTTGTCAAAAGCAAGCGCTTACATTTTACCGGCTATCCGGCCAGAAGGTGGACGTGGCAATCGACAGGGCAACCGACACGGGCAAAAAGAAAACCCCGGCGGGTGGCCGGGGTCATTCGCAGGGCTTTCACTTCTCAGGCGTTGGCGACCTGTTTTTTCTGGGTATAACCGGCCAGGAGGCCGAGGAGTTCTTCCTCGTTGTAGGGTTTGCCGAGATAGTGGTTGGCGCCGATTTCCATGGCCAGGTTGCGGTGCTTGTCGGCGGTGCGGGAGGTAATCATGATGACCGGCACATTGTCCAGGCGGGTGTCGGCGCGGATGTTGCGGACGAGGTCGAAGCCGTCCATGCGCGGCATTTCGATGTCGGAGAGAATCACGTCGGGCACCGTTTCGATCAACTGTTCGAGCGCGTCCACCCCGTCCTTGGCCAGCACGACCTGGTAGCCTTCGCGGGC
>JAITDH010000257.1 GCA_031282665.1 Zoogloeaceae bacterium
GGGGCGTTGGTGAGGAGGCATTGGGCGCGCTGGGTCTTGGGGAAGGCGATGACGTCGCGGATGGATTCCGCGCCGGTCATCAGGGTGACGATGCGGTCCAGGCCGAATGCCAGCCCGCCGTGCGGCGGCGCGCCGTATTTCAGGGCGTCGAGGAGGAAGCCGAATTTGGCCTGCTGTTCCTCGGGGCCGATGGCGAGGGCGGCGAACACGGTTTCCTGCACTTCCGGGCGGTGGATCCGGATGGAGCCGCCGCCGATTTCCCAGCCGTTCAGGGCGAGATCGTAGGCCTTGGCGAGACATTGGCCGGGATCGCTTTGCAGCAGGGCGATGTGCTCGTCCCTGGGACTGGTGAAGGGATGGTGGCAGGCCGACCAGCGTTTTTCTTCCTCGTCATATTCGAACATGGGGAAGTCGAGCACCCACACGGGTTCCCAATCCTTGCCGTTGAGGAAGCCCTTTTCGTGCCCGATTTTGGTGCGCAGCGCGCCCATGGCGTCGTTGACGACCTTTTCCTTGTCCGCGCCGAAGAAAAGCAGGTCGCCGGATTGCGCGCCGGTGCGCGCGAGGATGGTCTTCAGGGCGGTTTCGTGCAGGTTCTTGACGATCGGCGATTGCAGGCCGGTTTCGTTCGGCTGGCTGGCGTCGTTGACCTTGATGTAGGCCAGTCCCCTGGCGCCGTAGATGCCGACGAAGCGGGCGTATTCGTCGATCTCGCCGCGGGTGAGGCTCGCGCCGCCGGGTATGCGCAGCGCGGCGACCCGTCCGCCGGAATTGGCCGGCCCGGAGAAGACCTTGAAGGCGACGTCCCTGACCGCGTCGGTGATTTCCGTCAGTTCCAGGGTGACGCGCAGATCCGGCTTGTCGGAACCGAAACGGGACATGGCTTCGGCATAGCTCATGCGCGGGAAGGGATCGGGAAGCGCCACGCCGATGGTTTCCTGGAAGACGAAACGGATCAGGGCTTCCATCAGGCCGGTGATTTCTTCCGCGTCGAGGAAGGAGGTTTCGATATCGATCTGGGTGAATTCCGGCTGGCGGTCGGCGCGCAGGTCTTCGTCGCGGAAGCATTTGACGATCTGGTAATAGCGGTCGAAGCCCGCGACCATCAGCAACTGCTTGAAAAGCTGCGGCGATTGCGGCAGGGCGAAGAACTGCCCGGCATGCACGCGAGAGGGCACGAGGTAGTCGCGCGCGCCTTCCGGTGTGCTGCGGGTGAGCATGGGGGTTTCCACGTCGACGAAACCGTGTTCGTCGAGGAAGCGGCGGAAGGCGCGCGCCACCTTGTAGCGCAGGAGGAGGTTCTTCTGCATTTCCGGGCGACGCAGGTCGATGACCCGGTGGGTCAGGCGCACGTTCTCGGAAAGATTTTCGTCGTCGAGCTGGAAGGGCGGGGTGACGGAGGGGTTGAGTACATCGATGGCATGGCAGAGCACTTCGATTTCCCCGGAGGCCAGGTTGGGGTTGCGGGTTCCTTCCGGACGCATGCGCACCTTGCCGGTGATCTTCAGGCAGAATTCGTTGCGCACCGATTCAGCGATCCGGAACATCTCCGGACGGTCCGGGTCGCAGACGACCTGCGCCAGTCCTTCGCGGTCGCGCAGGTCGATGAAGATGACGCCGCCGTGGTCGCGGCGGCGATGCGCCCAGCCGGCAAGCGTCACGATCTGGTCGCAGAGGGAGGCGTTCAATTGGCCACAATAATGAGTTCGCATCAGGAATTTCCAGGAGGGTTTGGGAGAAAGTTTTTCTTGCCGGGCTGACTCGAGCGATAGGAGGAGGGCGGCACCACGCCCATCGAGACGATGTATTTCAGGGCCTCGTCCACGCTCATGTCGAGTTCGGCGACATCCTCGGCCTTCATCATCAGGAAAAAGCCGGAGGTGGGATTCGGCGTCGTCGGTATGTAGATGCTGACATAATCGCCCGGCAGGTGGTTGATGACATCGCCGCCGGGCTGGCCGGTCAGGAAGGCGATGGTCCAGCTTCCCTGGCGGGGATATTGCACGAGGAGCGCCTTGCGAAAGGCGTTGCTGTTGGGCGACAGGATGGTGTCGGAAACCTGCTTCACCGCGTTGTAGAGGGAATTCACCACCGGAATGCGGGCGAGGACCTGTTCCCAGGAGCGCACCAGCTTCTGCCCGATCAGGTTGGTCGCCAGGAGGCCGGTGAGGAAAATGAGCAGCAGGGTCATGCCCGCGCCGAGGCCGGAGACCTGGAAGCCGAGCAGGTCGATCGGTCCCGGACGGATGGCGGCGGGCAGGAATTGCTCCAGCACCCCGACGATCATGGAAAGCACCCAGACCGTGATGACCAGGGGCACCCAGATCAGGAGACCGGTGATGAAGTAACGCTTGAGTGTGGCGGGTTTCAAGATGGACACGGCGGATGGATCATTGCGCGGCGCCGCACGCGCCGGAAGGACAGGCGCCGTCGCCGCCCTGGCATGGCGGCGGGCTGGCCGGTTTGTCTGATTTGTCTGATTTGGCCGTGGGCGTCTTGAAATCCGTTGCGTACCAGCCACTGCCCTTCAACTGGAAGCCGGCGGCGGAAAGCAGTTTCCTGTAGCTTTGCGCGCCGCATTGCGGGCAGGTGGCGAGGGGCGCGTCGCCCACTTTCTGCAGATGCTCCTTTTGAAAACCGCAGGCAGTGCAACTATATTCATAGATAGGCATGGCATCTCCTTTCTTGCAAGAGAAAAGGCAGGATTATAACGAGGCGCGGCGCGGGAAACATCTTCCTTTTGTTCTCGTTGCTTCTCCCCGTTGCGCTTTCGCGTTCAGTGTTGCATTGCAACATCAAGAAAGTCGTTATTTCCCCTGCGAGTATTGTATGATGCGCCTTTTCCCCTTTCGATATCGAAGGATTGATTGGATCATGGGGCTTTTTGACAATTTTCGTCTTTTTTTCAAGTCTTCTCCGGACGCAGAAGAGGAACAGGTCAAGGTTGACAACGAATTCCACGAAGAACGGCGTCGCAACCCGCGTATCAACCCCAGGGAAGGGGTGCGCGTGCTGGTCATCGACGATTCGCGCACCATCACCAGCGCCCTGAAGCGCATTCTTCGCTCGGCGGGCTGCATCGCCCTGGAGGCGATGGATGCGGAAAGCGGCCTGCGGCTGGTGCTTTCCCACAAGCCGGAACTGATCTTCCTCGATATCGTCCTGCCGGGCATCAATGGCTTCGCCGCCCTGCGCGCCCTGCGCCGGGACGCGCGCACCAAGCATATTCCGATCATCATGATGAGCGGCAACGAACAGGCGACCGAGCAATTCTTCGGCACCCGCATCGGGGCGGACGATTTCATGAAAAAGCCCTTTTCCCGCCAGGAAGTATTCGCCCGCATCGAGCGCCTCCTGGACGAAAATCAAGTCCCCCGCCGCATTCCCGTCCCTGTCGTCGCCCCGGAACACTCGCCCAACGCGGTGCAATACCTGGACGCCCACCACCAGGCCGCCGCCCTGCTGCAACGTTCCTGACGTTCGCTGACTGGCGCCGCTTCACCTTCGCTTCACATTCCTCCCCTTGCCCATTCACACGGGGCTTTTACGCTTGTCCCTTGAATGAATCGGGAGAAGTGAGATGAAAGACGATGTTGCGCGAATGCGCCGGTGCCGCCTCGTGGCGGGGTTGAAGACCTTTCTTGCCTGGTGCGCGCTTCTCGCGCTGACGGTTCTCGCGGCGCGCTACTTCAAGCACCCCCTGCTCTATGTCTGGCGCGGCGCGGAAACGCCGCTCCTGCTCCTTGCCGGAATCTGCGGCGCATGCTTCGCCCAGCGCGCCCTGCGCCGGGCGGCGCGCTGGCGGGGCAGGCTGGAGGCCGGGATGCGCTTCGCCCTCTGCCTGCTGCTGCTGTGCCTGACCGCGTGGCAGGAAGGTGTGTTCCGCTGGCAGCAATACCAAGTGCTGCAAGGCGGCGGGGCGATGGAACGCATGGGACGGCATTTCGTCGTCGGCTTCCGGGATTTCGACGAAGTGATGCCGCTGGCCGAACGCGGCCTCATCGGCGGCATCTACATCACCCGCCACAATCTCCGCGGCGAAAGCGCGCAAAGCCTGCGCCAACACATCGACGAATTGCAGACGGCGCGTGCGCGCGCCGGACTCCCGCCGCTCTTCGTCATGGCCGACCAGGAAGGCGGCAAGGTCTCGCATCTCTCGCCGCTCATCGCGCCCATGCCCGCGCTTGCCGATCTGCTCGCGGCAGGCATGGAGAATCTGGAAGCGCGTGCGCGCGCCCAGGGCGAACGGCAGGGGCGCGACCTGGCGGCGCTGGGTGTGAACATGAATCTGTCCCCGGTCGTCGACCTGAAACCCAGCCGGAAAAAAGACTGGCCGGACGCGTACACCCGGATCGAGCGACGCGCCATCGCCGCCGATCCGTGGATCGTGACGCGGGTGGCTTCCGCCTATGGCGCGGGGCTTGCCGCCAGCGGCGTCCAGCCCACGGTCAAGCACTTTCCCGGCCTGGGGCGGGTGCGGGGCGATACGCACCTCGTCGAAGCCAGCCTGCCGCTCGATCCCGTGGAACGGGCCGCCGACTGGCTGCCGTTCCGCGAAGTCACCGCCCGCACCGGCGCGGCGATGATGCTGGCGCACGTCCGCCTGCCCGACATCGACCCGCACGCGCCCGCCTCCATTTCCCGCGCGCTGGTGCAGGGCGTTTTGCGCAAGCAGGGCGGCGAGGGCTGGAATTACCAGGGTCTGCTGATTACCGACGACCTGAACATGGGCGCGGTATACGCTGGCGGCGTGGGCCGGGCGGCGGCCTCGGCGCTGG
>JAITDH010000066.1 GCA_031282665.1 Zoogloeaceae bacterium
GTGGCGCGCAGATTGTTGATCAGATTGCGGGCCGCTTCGCTCATCGCGTCTACCGCATAATGTTGACCGTCGATCGAGATGGTTTGGACTTCGCTCATGTTTTTCCCCTGAAACGCAAAAACGCGGAAGTATAGCGAAAAGACGGCTTTTGTCCACTGCTGCTTTGTTCTGCTGCTTTGTTCTGGGAGGGTGCGATTAGAAGTGGAGGATGCTATGTCGATAACTCATCCCAGACGAAGCGCCGCCAAACTCCCTCCCCTGCTGGAGCCGAAGGCGGAAGGACAGCCGTAGGCTGGTCTGGCGAAGCCGCACACAAGGGGAGGGCTGGGGAGAGGGTGCGGACGTGGAGCGAGTGTAGTTACCGGCACTTGCGCCGCTGTTCTTTGATTTGCGATGCTGCGCATCGTGGGAACGAATGTCGGATTACGCTGCGCTAATCCAACCTACGAAACCAACACCACACCCCGCCTCGTCATTGCGGCAAGATTTTTCTCCACTTTGGGCTGTCTTTCGGTCCTCCAACCTGAGAAAAGGAGGGCTGAACAAGATGGTTGTTTTCCCCCCTGACAGGGGGGATTGAGGGGGGGGTGCGACGCTTCGCTCTGCATCAGACTTTGCTGCCTGCTCCACTGCCGCAAACCCCTCCCCTTGTGTGCGGCTTCGCCGCATCTGGCTTCGCCAGACCAGCCTGCGGCTGTTCTTCCGCCTTTGGCTCCAGCAGGGGAGGGCGCTTGGTTGCGCTTCGTCCGGGATGAATTATCGACATGACATTCTCCACTTTTAATTGCACCCGCAACGGACCGCAACAAACCCCCGTCCCTGGCGGGCGTGCTACAATCCGGTCATCCCCTTGCGAAGCATCGAATGAAGAGTCGATGCGCCGTGCCCGCGTGGCACGGATTCCCAAACCAGACAAGAACAAACAAGAAAAAATTCCGATTGGCGGAGAGGGGGGGATTCGAACCCCCGTGCCGGTGTTACCCGACCATCCGATTTCGAGTCGGCGCCGTTATGACCGCTTCGGTACCTCTCCAAAAGCCCATGATGATAACACGTTTGCCCGTTTCCGCCATGAGCCTGCAGAAAGTCCTCTGCAATGGAGTGTTGTTTTGCCTCCTGGCCTGCCTGCTTTCCGGTTGCGAACCATCTCTTCCGCCGCCTTCGGCAAAGGATGAACTGGTGGTCATCATCCATTCCGGGCCGTTGACCTACGACACGAAAGGCGACCCGGACGATCCGGAGGAGGAGACGGCGCGAATGCCCGCCGGCTTCGAGCACGACCTGGTGCGGATGTTCGCTGAGGAATGGGGGATTCCGGTGCGCTTCGTCGTCGTTCCTCGGCATGAAGTCCGCCGCCGCCTGGCCCGGCACGAAGGACACCTGGCGGCAAGCTGGCTTTCGCCCGTGCCCTCCGACAAACGCTTCCTGGCAAGCGAGCCGCTCCTGGAAACCCGGGATGTGCTGGTGCGCCACGAGGCGGCCCTGTCCATCCGCGACCTGGAACAACTGGCGGGGCAGACGGTCTACGTCAATCGCGGCGGGCGCCAGTTCCATATCCTCGAAGAACTGAAGAAAACGCGGCTGCCCGATCTCAGGATCGCCATCTTTCCTTCCGATTCGCCGCTCGACCTCCTGCAAGCGGTGGCCCGCCGCGAAGTGGAAATCGCCCTGGTCGACCAGGCGGCGCTCTCCCTTGGCCTGAACTATTTCCCGATGCTGGAAGGCGGCATGGAAATCGGCCCGCCCATGCCCATCGTCTGGCTCTTCCCCGCCGATGGCGACCCGCAGGTGCGCGAGCGCGCCGGGAAATTCATCGCCGAGGTCAAGGCGCGGCAGACCCTGGCGAAATTGCGCGACCGTTATATGGGGCACCTGGAACGCCTGCGCCCGACCGACATCATGGCCTTTCTCGCGCGGATGGAAAACCGGCTGCCGCGCTACCAGAAATTTTTCCAGGAAGCGCAGCAGGAAACCGCGATCGACTGGCGCCTGCTGGCCGCGCTTTCCTATCAGGAATCGCACTGGGACCCGCTCAACACCAGCTATACCGGCGTGCGCGGCATCATGATGCTGACCGAGGCGACCGCCGACCGGATGGGCGTCAGCAACCGCCTCGACCCGGTGGAGAGCATCCGCGCCGGCGCGCGCTATCTCAGCCTCCTGAAGAGCTACATTCCCGAAAGCACGCCGGAGCCCGACCGCACCTGGCAGGCGATCGCCGCCTACAACCTCGGCCCCGGCCACTTCAACGCCGCCCGCCGTCTGGCCGGACGGCAGGGCGTGGATGGCGATTCCTGGTTCGAAATGAAGCGCATCCTGCCGCTCCTCGCCCGGCCGGAATATTACCAACGCCTGAAGTCGGGACGCGCGCGCGGCGGCGAAGCCGTCATCATGGTCGAAAACATCCGGCTGTTCTACGACATCCTGCTCCGCTACCAATCCCCCTTGCAGGCGGCGCAAAACGAACAGGATGAAGAAATTGCGGGATAACAAAGGACTGAAGACAGAGTGGTCGCTGCGCGACCTTTGTAGTCTGTCGTCCGTCGTCTGAAGAACCAACGGAACCGACCATGCCAAACATGCAACAACCGACTACTGACCACAGACCACAAAGCAAGCGTAGCGAGCGCTCTGTCCTCTGTCTTCTGTCTTCAGTCCTCTGAAGGGGCACTCCTTGAAAATCGCCATCGTGGGCGGCGGTTGGGCGGGCCTTGCCGCCGCCATCGAACTGGTCGACGCCGGACAGGAGGTCACCCTGTTCGAGGCCGGGCCTTCCCTGGGCGGCCGGGCGCGGCGCGTGGAAAGCGTGCCAGGGAAGGAAGATGCCCTGCCGGGTGTCCCGCCGCTCGACAACGGCCAGCACATCCTCCTCGGCGCTTACCGGGATACCCTGGCGCTGATGGAAAAAATCGGCCTCGTCCCGGAAGAAATGTTCCTCCGCCTGCCCCTGACCGTGCTCGACAACACGGGCTTTTGCCTGAAACTTCCCGGCAACGCCCTGCCCGCCGCCCTGAAAATGGCCTGGGGCCTGCTGACGGCCAAAGGCGCGAGCTTCGCGGAAAAATGGCGCCATGCCCTCTGGATGAGACATCTCAAGCGGCAAAGGTTCCAGCTTGCCGAGGATCGGAGCGTCGCGCAATGGCTGCGCGAGGGCGGACAGGAAGGCGCGTTCGTCCGCCATCTCTGGGAACCGCTTTGCCTGGCCGCGCTCAACACACCGGCGGCCGACGCCTCCGCCCGCCTGTTCGCGCGGATACTCCAGGACAGCCTGGGCAGCCCGTTGCAGGGCGCAACCGACCTTCTCCTGCCCGCCACCGATCTCTCCGCCCTCTTCCCCGATCCCGCCGCCCGCTGGCTCGCCGCGCGCGGCGCGACGCTCCGCCTCGCCTGCCGGATCAAGGCGCTCTTTCCCCGCGCGGAAGGCTGGCAGGTGGAAAACGAGGTTTTCGACTGCCTCATCCTGGCCGTCGCGCCGCAGCACCTGCCCGAACTGCTCGCCTCGCTGCCCGAAGCCGGCTTCCCCGCTCCCCCGCGGGATTTCTCCCCCATCGCCAGCCTGTATTTCCGCTACCCGGCGGCCGCCGGACTGCCTTTCCCCATGATGGCGCTGAATGGCGGCATCGGGCAATGGCTGATCGACCGGGGCGGCGGCCTGATCGCGGCGGTGCTCTCCGGCCGCGGCGAATGGGAAAATCTGTCGCGTCCCGAACTGGCCCGGGCGCTGCATGCGGAAATCCGCCCCCTGGTGCGGCACGCGACGGTGGAACCACCCGCGCATCGCATCCTGATCGAAAAACGCGCCACCTTCCGCGCCCTGCCCGGCCTGCTCCGCTGTCCGCAACAAACCCCCTGGAAGGGTCTCTTCCTCGCCGGCGACCATGTCTGGGCGGACTATCCGGCCACCCTGGAAGGCGCGGTAAGAAGCGGCCAACACGCCGCCTGGCTTTGCCTGGGG
>JAITDH010000129.1 GCA_031282665.1 Zoogloeaceae bacterium
AGACCGGGTCGCTGTGCTTGGTCGCGTGCGAGGTTTCGCAGCAGCCGCCCTGGTCGATGGCCACGTCGACCAGCACCGATCCGGGCTTCATCAGCGCCAGATGCTCGCGCCTGACGATCTTGGGCGCCACCGCGCCGGGCAGCAGCACCGCGCCGATGACGATGTCCGCGGTCTTCAGGCGGGCTTCCACGGTGACGCGGTCGCTGAAGAGCGGCAGGACGTTGGCCGGCATGACTTCGCCGAGATGTTCCAGGCGCTCCAGGTTCACGTCCAGGATGGACACGCGGGCGCCCAGCCCGGTGGCCACGCGGGCGGCGTTGCTGCCCACGACGCCGCCGCCGAGAACGAGCACTTCCGCGGAGGCCACGCCGGTGACGCCCATGGGCAGCAGCCCCATGCCGCCGCAGGGCTTCATCAGGTAATACGCGCCCATCAGGGCGGCCATGCGACCGGCGACTTCGCTCATGGGTTTGAGCAAGGGCAGGGAGCGGCCTTCGGTGACCGTTTCATAGGCCAGGGCGATGATTTTCCTCTGCATGCAGGCGTCGGTCAGCGGCCGGTCCGCGGCGAAGTGGAAATAGGTATATACGAGCTGGTTTTCCCGCATCCGCCCGTATTCTTCCGGCATGGGCTCCTTGACTTTCACGATCATCCCGGAATTTGCCCATACGGCATCGGCCGTCGGCAGGATTTCGGCGCCCGCCGCGACGTATTCCTCGTCGCCGATGGCGGAACCGCGGCCCGCTCCCTTTTCGACGCAGACCGAGTGGCCGGCGGCGACATACGCCTGCACGGCATTGGGGGTCAGTCCCACCCGGTTTTCGTTATCCTTGATTTCTTTCGGACATCCTATTTTCATGGCATTTCCTCCTTCATCGTGGTGATTGCGGGTCAGTAAATCATCGTTCGAGCTTATTCATCGACATGGATTCGCCGGTTGCGGCCGAGGCTGCAAACGACTTCATAGACATGCGTGCCGCCGGCGCTGGCGATCTCTTCGGCGGTGACGGCATTCGGGTGCGGGCCGCCCAGGATCCAGGCCGTCTGGCCGGAGGCGTTTTCCAGGCCCGATTCGCCCAGGTCGAGCGCGGTCATCTGCATGCACACCCGGCCCAGGATGGGAGCGCGCCTGCCGGCGACGCACATGCCGCCGCGGTTGGACAGGGCGAAGAAGAGACCGTCGGCGTAACCCGCGGCGGCGAATCCGACGTTCATCGCGCGTTTCGCCGTATAGGCGTGGCCGTAGCCCAGCCCGTCCCCGGGCCGCAGCCGGCGGGTGGCGAGGATCGGCGTGCCGACGCTCATCGCCGGCAGCAGGCTACTGCGAAGAAAACTTCCGGTATCGCGGGGCATCGGGGAAAGCCCGTACAGCCCCAAGCCGGCGCGGGAAATCTGCGGGCCGGTCAGCTCGGCAATCTCTTTGGCGAAACAAAGTCCCGCGGAATTGGCGAGCGAAGCGGCCATTTCCGGCCAGACTTCGCGGAGCGAATCGAGCATGCGCCTGAAAACGAGCGCCTGGCCCCGGACGTTTTCCCAGCCGCCTTCCTCTCCGGCGGAATGCAGATGAGAGAGAGCCAGCACCGGTTTGATCCACGGTAGAAAGCGCAATTCCTCCTTCAGCGCCGCGAGTTCCTCTTCGTTGAATCCGAGCCGGGACATGCCGGTATTGCACTTGATGGCCACGGTGAAGGGGAAAAGGATGCCCTGTTCCCGGATGAGGCCAAGCTGCTCGAAGGAATGCAGGAGAGGAATCACTCCATGTATCCGGCACAGCGAGGCTTCCTCGCTGTTCATGAACCCCAGCAACGCAATGACGAGGGGACCTTCGCCGGACGGGTAGGGGATCAGGGTGCGGCGCAGGCGGACCGCTTCCCACACGCTTCCCGCGGCAAACGCGGAAACTCCCGCCTTCTGCAGGGCGAGCGCGGTTTCCGCCAGCCCATGACCGTAGGCGTCAGCCTTGACGACCGCCATGACGGACGGCCACACGGCAAGCGGCGCTTCGCCTGTCGCCATCGGCGCGCGAGGCGCCTTCGGCGGCTCCCGACCTTCCCATCCCGCGGCGGCCAATTTGCAATACACCTGGTAATTGTGGACGATACGGCCAAGATCGATATAGGCGGTCGGTGCCTGGTCCTCGTCTGAATATCGCATGTTGTCTACTCGTTTCAGTAAGGATCGGATCGAAAAGGCTTCGAAGCGATCGGCGTAAAGGGAGAAATGAAGCGGGAAGAAATGGAACGCGCGCCTCCCGCGCGCCTCGCATTTTCCCGCAAGTGGAAGGTCCGCGCCGCACCTGCGGCGGCTCTTCGCCCGGAGAGCACCGCATGGGCATTCTTGCGCGAACTTCGTTCCATGATCTATTCTCCTCTCTCGTTTTGCGTGAGACGGCGCGCGCCGCCTGCGTTTGTTTATCCTTATTGTTCAAGGATCAAGAGCAAAATTCAAAGGATATATTCTCATCGACCCATAAGCAGGATTAATGCATGAGTTACCGCGACCTCTCCGTGATTCTCCCGGCCTTGCCCGTCTTTCTTGCCGTGGCGAGGAATCTGAGCTTCACCCGGGCTGCCGCGGATCTGTGCATCACGCAAGGCGCGGTCAGTCACCAGATCCGCCATCTGGAAAATCACCTGGGCTTTCGTCTGTTCCACCGTCTGACCCGGAAGATCCTGCTGACCGAGGCCGGCGAACGCATGTTTCACATCCTGCGCGGACCGCTATGGGATCTGGATAACGAAATCCGCAACATAAAGCAGCTCAATCAGATCGGAACCCTGGTCATTCAGTCGCAGCCATCCATCGCCTTTGCCTGGCTGGTGCCCCGTCTGCGCAATTTCCAGAAGCTGTGCCCCGACATCGAAATCCACATGCATTGCAGCAACACGCCGCTGGATTTCAAGAGCAAGCTGGTCGACGTAGCCATTTCCTATGGCGAGGACACGGCGAGCGATCTCCAGAGGCTTCCGCTGATGCAGGACACCCTGATCCCGGTCTGTTCGCCCGCCTATGCCGACGAGCACGGCCTGAATTCCGGAGACGCGCGGAACCTCGCCCACTGCACCCTGCTGCACGACAACACCCCATGGCCCAACGCCCGCTTTTATTCCGAATGGCATTTGTGGGCGGAGACGGCGGGAGTGATGGGCATCGACGTGCGGAGCGGCTTCAGCTTCGACTACAGCTCCCTGGCATTCATCGCGGCCGCCCACGGGCAAGGCGTGGCCATGGGGCGCAAAATCCTGGTCCAGGACGCCCTGGCGGACGGCAGCCTGATTACCCCGATCCGGCGGGAAGTGCCCGGACAGAAGTACTACGCCGTCTGTCGCCGCGAAGATTCGCGCAACCATAGCATCCAGATGTTTCTGCAATGGATGGAGGCCGAGATCGGCGCTCAGGAATCGACGACGAAAGGGTAGAAGACGCTTGCGCCATCGCGGGTGGCGAGGGTTGCCGCGAAGCGCGCTTTGGGGTAGCCCTTTCCTCCCTCCCCTCGGTGCTGTCAACTGAGGTTTTTATCTTGGGTTTGAAGCCAGGCAAAGCCTTCTCTTCAAATCGTGTAGCCCCAACGCAGAATCCGGCCGTGTGGTTCCCTTGCCTTTACTCCAAAAAAGGGCAAGCTTCGCTTGCCCTTTTTTGCTAACTGAACCGGCAAAAAGCCCGAATCGGTTGGGGTGAGCGAAGCGAACCCCAACGACAACATGTCGAACGATTATGCTGAAATGTTGGGGTTCGCTTTGCTCACCCCAACCTATGCGGGTTTCACCCGCCTCGCGTTCCTTCCCTGGATCGATGAGTCAAGGATGGGTATCCCAACTGAGATTCAGCTTGCGGTGTGAAGCCGCGCAATCACGCAGGTACAGATTGATGAGGCTTTGATAGGGAATGCCCATTTCACCGGAAAGAGACTTGAAATAAGCGATCGATTCCTCATCCAGGCGAATCGTGACCTGCCTTTTCAACCGGGAAGCGTAAGGGTTCTTTCTGGCATTGGAGAAGTTATATTCTTTGAGCATGGCGACACCTTCATGGGTAAAACTTACTTTCCTTGGCCGTTGCCTTGCGGGCGGAGATGATTCGGATCGATTCGCCCTCTTTGCGATAACAATGGCAAACGAGCACAAGCCGTAACGCTGAACTCAATCCGAGAAGGACGAAACGGTCTTCGTTTTCAGAATGCTC
>JAITDH010000130.1 GCA_031282665.1 Zoogloeaceae bacterium
CGCCCTCTCCTGCCCCTGCCGGGGCACCCTCCCCCGCCAAGCGGGGGAGGGGACGGCAAATATTCGTGCTTCGCCTGGAAAGTCATTCGTATGGCATCCTCCACTTTTAATTGCACCCCGGATGCCATGGAAATCTGCTACGCTCCCCGCCACCAGGAGCGCATGAAAGGAAGCAAATGGAACGGCCAACGTCCGTCAGCGTGATAGCCTTGATATTGATTGCGACATCGTCGCTTTCCCTGTATGCCTATACGGCAAACATCAACGATCCGATGGCAAGGGATCTGATGGCGCAGAATCCCCTGCCGGTTTCCCTGCAATTTGCAATGGTGTGCGCGGGTCTTCTGGCTGGCGTGGTGTCCGGGATCGCCATGCTCAAGGGGCGGAACTGGGCGCGGACACTCTACCTGTTCCTGGGCGCCATCGTTTTCGTGATCGGGATGCTGACCTCTCCGATGAAGATGGCGCTGATTCCCGGCGCGGTCTTCTTCGTGATCGTCGTTTTCTTTCTTTTCCGTCCGGCGGCGAATGCCTACTTCTCGAAAAGGAATCATGCGCCGCAGAGCATGCGCACGCTGGCCGGCATCCTGTTCAGGATGATCGCCGGTTTTTTCTTCTACCTGGTCAGTGTGCTGGCATTCATCAGCGGGCTGTCGACAAGCGAGAAACTGGGCATCCTGATCGGATTTTCGGTTCCCGCTGTCGTGGCGCTCCTCGTCGCCCTTGTCTTGACCCGCTTTGCCGACTGGAAGCGGGATACGGGCAGCGTGCTCCTGGGCGCGTCCGGGTTTTCGGTGTTCATGATCTTTTCGTTCGCATGCCTTTTCATGGACGAGAACTTCCCGAAAATGATGCCCGCGGCGCGCTTCGACTATTGGACAGACTACTGGACGGGATGCGGAGTCATGGCGGGTCTCGCGGCCCTCGGCTGGATACTTGTCCAGGCGGACAGGGGAAAAACCGGACGCGGCGCGGCGTTGGATACGCTGGATGCGTTGGACGAGGATTCCGCCGACGCGCCCGATCCCTCCTAATTCCTGCCCTGCTCCTTGCCCCGCTTTTGTTCTTCGGCGATCTTGCGCGCTTCCGCGAGGAGGTGTTCCAGGGAGACGCGCGCGGAGGCTTCGAAAAATACCAGGCCGTAGCTGATGGAGAGCGGCGGGAGGTCGGGATCGCCAGGATCGCGGGGGTTGTTGGAATTGTCGCGGTTGTAGTGGTCGATGGCCGCCAGCAGGCGTTCCTGGATGATGGGGGCGCTGTAGTCCTCGGCTTCCGAGGTGATGACGGCGAATTCGTCGCCGCCCACGCGGGCGACCACGTCGGAGCCGCGAAAGGTGTTGCTCAACAGGCGCGCCACGGCAACCAGCCGCTGGTTGCCCAGCCTGTAATCCATCGCGTCGAGCCTGCGCAGGCCGTCGATGTCGATGAACAGCAGATGGAAGCCGACGAGCCGCCGGCGGGAAAGCTGGATATGGTGCGCGCCCAGCGTCATGAAGCCGTTCAGGTTGTAGAGTCCCGTCAGATCGTCGATGAGGGAGAGGGAACGCATTGCTTTCCACACCCGGTTGCGTTCGATGGCGTAACGGATGACGCGCAACAGCGAGGGACCGTCGATCCGCCCCTTGACCAGACAATCCTGCGCGCCTTCGCGCACGGCGTTCAACGCGGTTTCTTCGTCATTCGATCCCGTCAGCACCACGATGGGATAATCCGGCGCCCTTTCCCGCACCCTGGTGACGGTGCTCAGGCCGCTGCTGTCCGGCAGGGAAAGATCCAGCAAAATGGCGTCGAAGAATTTTTCTTCCAGGAGGGGAAAGCTGCCTTGCAGGGTCCTAACATATTCGAGGGTCAGGTTGACCGACGTTTCCCGCATGATCTCCTGCAAGAGGCGGATATCCCCGGGATTGTCCTCGACCAACAGGATGTGCAGGGTGGACTGGGCGGGAATGGAAGACTTGGTCATGGCGTTCAGTCCTTGATGGCGTAACGGTTGGATTATACGCCGGGGGCAGGAGTCAGGTATCAGGTATCAGATGTCGCCGCGTGCCTCGCAATGACAAGTGGTTTATCGCGGTTTTATCTGATTCCTGATCCCTGACTCCTGATTCCTGACTCCTGCCGTACAATCCCGTTTTTCTTCTTTCTGCTGCCAAATGATTTTTCCCACCCGTTTCGACGTCATCGTGGTCGGTGGCGGGCATGCTGGGGCGGAGGCCGCGCTGGCCGCGGCGCGCGCCGGGTGCGCGACGCTTCTTCTGACGCACAACCTGGAAACCCTCGGCGCGATGAGTTGCAATCCGGCCATCGGCGGCATTGGCAAGGGGCATCTGGTCAAGGAGGTCGATGCGCTCGGCGGGGCCATGGCGGCGGCCATCGACGAGGCGGGCATCCAGTTCCGCATCCTCAACCATTCCAAGGGGCCGGCCGTGCGCGCCACCCGGGCGCAGGCCGACCGGACGCTCTACCGGCAGGCCATCCGCCGGCGGCTGGAGGAAGCGCCCCGGCTGACGCTCTTCGCGGAAGCGGCGGACGATCTCGTCGTGGAAGGCGGGCGGGTCGGGGGCGTGGTCACGCGCCTGGGCGTGCGCTTCGAGGCCCGGGCGGTGGTGCTGACGACGGGCACCTTCCTGAACGGCCTGATCCACGTGGGACTTTCCCGCCATGACGGCGGCCGCATGGGCGATGTCGCCAGCACGGCGCTGGCGATGCGCCTCAAGGAACTGGCGCTCCCCCAGGGCCGCCTGAAAACCGGCACACCGCCGCGCCTGGATGGCAAGAGCATCGACTTTTCCGCGCTTTCCACGCAATGCTCGGATGATCCGTTGCCGGTCTTTTCCTATCTGGGCGACGCCAGCCAGCATCCCGCGCAGCGTCCCTGCTGGGTGACCGAGACCAATGCCCGGACGCACGACCTGATCCGCGCCAATCTCGACCGTTCGCCGATGTACACCGGCGTCATCGAAGGCGTCGGGCCGCGCTATTGCCCGTCCATCGAGGACAAGATCCATCGCTTCGCCGACCGCGACAGCCACCACGTTTTCCTGGAACCGGAAGGGCTGGCGACCCATGAATACTACCCGAACGGAATTTCCACCAGCCTGCCGTTCGACGTGCAGCTTGCCTTCGTGCGTTCGATCAAGGGGCTGGAACACTGCCATATCCTGCGTCCCGGCTATGCCATCGAATACGATTTCTACGATCCGCTCCATCTGAAATCCTCGCTGGAAACCAAGGCCATTCCGGGGCTTTTTTTCGCCGGGCAGATCAACGGCACCACCGGCTACGAGGAGGCGGCGGCGCAGGGGCTGCTGGCGGGCGTCAATGCCGCCTTGCAGGCGCAAGGCCGGGAAGCCTGGAG
>JAITDH010000231.1 GCA_031282665.1 Zoogloeaceae bacterium
CCGCGTGTTTCTGGAAGGCTTCGTTGTCGAGCGTCCAATTGGCGCTCGCCCCTTCCCAGACGACGGTCATTTGCGCGGACGGCGTATCCGAGAGTTGATGCAGGAGCCTGGTCGCGGCACTGCGGATGCGGCTTTGCAGGGCGGGCGGCGTTTTTTCCTTCCAGGCATTCGGCGCGGCTTCCGCAAGAAAGGTTGTGGCGAGCAGGTCGATGAAATCCTCGCCACCCAAAAAGTTGTCCCCGGCGCTTGCGCGCACTTCCATCACGCCTTCGAAGAATTCGAGCACGGAGACATCGAAGGTACCGCCGCCCAGATCCAGCACGACGAAGCGCGTATCCGGCGTATCCTGGCCCGGCTTGGCCTCGTGCAGGCCATAGGCGAGCGCGGCGGCGGTGGGTTCGTTCAGGAGCCGCTCGACCTTCAGCCCCGCGAGTTCCCCCGCCGCGCGCGTCGCCTTGCGCTGCGCGTCGTTGAAATAGGCGGGCACGGTGATGACGGCTTCCGTGACGGTTTCATGCAGATAGGCTTCGGCGTCCGCCTTCAGGCTTTTCAGGACCAGCGCCGAGAGTTCCTCCGGGCGAAAGGCATGTTTGCCCAAGCGGGTGACACGGGCGCTGCCCATGTAGCGCTTGAAGGCGGCCACGGTCTCTGCCGGATGGGTGACGAGTCGCTCTTTCGCGGCTTCGCCGATCAGGATGTCGCCATTTTTCTCCACGCTCACCACGGAAGGGGTGAGCAGTTTCCCCAGGGCGTTGGGGATGAGTTCGGCATGGTCATTCTGCCAGAAACCCACGAGGCTGTTGGTGGTGCCCAGGTCGATGCCGATTATCATACATCATATCCGTTCATGGTTGCGCGATGGCAAGCATTCTATACAGGATGCGCGGGCAGGGGGAGAGGAATTGAAAACGAAGGATGTCGTCGGGATGATTGATGATGCGGATATCGCTGTGAAGCAAAAACCCACCCGAGGTCATGGAAGATTGGCCGACGAGTGGGGAAGAAATCTACTCCGATGATTTTCAATGAACCAGGGCGCGGATTGTTTCCTGGGAAAGCTCCGTGATTCTCGCAATCTCCTCCACCGGCATCCCCAGGCCCAGCAGCCTTCGGGCGGTGGCAAGCAATGCTTCTTCCCGCCCTTCTTCCCTGCCTTTTTTCAACCCTCTTTCCCATCCCTTTTCCTCGGCCTCTTCCTTTCTCGACAGCTCGTCCCGACGCGCCTTCTCGCGGGCTTCATGGGCGATCCAGGCTTGGGTGTTCTCGGAAAGACTGAGCAACTTCTTCACGGCGGGTTCCACCGCCGGATGTTCCTTGGCCAACATTTCCAGTTCCTCCTTGTCTTTTGCCTTCAAAAATTCCAGCCAGGCCCACAGATCGGACTTGTCATCGACTTCCCCCACCTTGGGCAATTCCAGTGTGTGGATCGTCAGGTAATCCGAGAACACCGAACCGTTCTTCCGGCTGCAAAACAGGTAATCAGTATGATAGTCCGGACTGTCCGCGATCCACAAGAAATCCGTGATGATGATGCCAATGGCAGGCTTCAGCTTCCGGTAACTGTCCCCTTCGCCGATCTGGCTCGTGAACAGGCGGGTGAGGTAGTAGAGCACCCGTTCCCGGAAAGCGGCGTGATTGGCGACCTGGATCTCGACATCGATCAATCTGCCGGATTTCAGCCGCAGTTTCAAATCCAGGATGCCGATCTTGTCGTTCAACGCTTCGCCCGGCAGGAAGGGATTCAGGATTTCGATCTCCTCGTAATCGTCATCAGGCAAGGGCAGGACGGCTTTCAGGAAGCCTGCGAGAATCTCCTTGTTCTGCTCGTTGCCGAAGAGCATCTTGAAGACTTCATCGCTTTTGGGGGGAAGAATGGCGGTCATGGTCGGGGATCAGGTGTTGGAGGAAATTCCATTGTGGATTCTATCATGACATCGTTGTCAGATTCGCAATCCACACGCATACTCGCGCACACTCCCCCTACCCGATCTGCAAGGTTTCCAGTAAATCCTGCTCCAGTCTGATCCGGGTCTGGCTTTTGTCGAGGTTGGGGCCGCTGATCAGGAAAACGTCTTCCACGCGCTCGCCCAGGGTAGCGATGCGGGCGGTATGGAGGGAGATGTGATGTCCGGCGAGGACGGCGGCGATGCGGTAGAGGAGACCGGGGCGGTCGGCGGCGGTGAGGGAGAGGACTTGCAGCGAGTCGCGCTCGTCGGGATAGATGCGGACTTCCGGGGTGATCGGGAAATGCCGCACCTGCCGGGAAAGGCGGCCGGCGGCCGGCGGCGGGATCGGCAGGGAATGTTCCAGGGTCTGCGTGAGTTCCGTTTCGATGAAGGCGATCATGTCGCGGTCGTCGGCGTTGCCGGAAACGTCGAGCAGGATGAAGCTGTCGAGCGCGTAGCCGTGGCGGGTGGTGTGGATTTTCGCCTCGGCGATGCTGTAGCCGTTGCGCGCGAAGAACCCGGCCGTGCGCAGGAAGAGATCCGGGCCGTCTTCCGTATAGACCATGACTTGCAGGCCGCCGCCGGGATGTACGCGCGCCTTGACGACGGGTTTTTCATTGTAGATGCGGTAGTGCAGGGCGCGAGTATGCCAGGCGATTTCCTCGGCGGAATGGCGGAGAAAATACACGGTGTCGAACTGGTTCCACAGGCGTTCATGCACGGTGTCGGAAAGGGCGAAGTAGCGCAGCAGCCTGAGCGCCTCGTCCTGCCGTTCCTGGATGACGCCCTGCGCTTCCGGCGTCTCGCCGCTTTCCAGGTAGCCCAGGGTCTGGCGGTAGAGGTTTTCCAGGAGTTCCGCCTTCCAGTTGTTCCAGACCTTGGGACTGGTGCCGCGAATGTCGGCGACGGTGAGGAGATAGAGCGCGGTCAGGCGGCGCGCGGTCTTGACGCGGGCGGCGAAGGCGGTGATGACGGCGGGATCGGAGATGTCTTCCTTCTGCGCAGTCTGCGACATGCTGAGATGCTCGCCGATCAGCCAGACGATCAGGTCGGCGTCCTCCGCGGCGATGTCGTGCGTGACGCAGAAGGCGCGGGCGTCTTCCATGCCGAGCAGGGAATGGTCGCCGCCGCGCCCCTTGGCGATGTCGTGGAACAGCGCCGCGACGTAAAGCACCCAGGGGCGGGCAAAGGCGTTGTGCAGGCGGCTCAATTCGGGGTATTCGTGCGCGAATTCGTCCAGCGCGAAGCGGCGCAGGTTGCGCATCACTTGCAGGGTGTGCTGATCCACCGTGTAGACGTGGAACAGGTCGTACTGCATCTGCCCGATGATTTTTCCGAAGGCGGGCAGGTAGCGTTCCAGGATACTGAACTGGTTCATCAGGCGAAAGATGCGCACCACGCCGTGCGAACTTTGCAGGAGGCGCAGGAAACGCTGGCGGTTTTCCGGATCGGCGCGGAAACGGGCGTCGATGCGCGCCCGGTTGCGCCAGAGCGCGCGCAGGGTGCGCGCCGTCATGCCGCGCAGTTCCGGATGCTGCTGCAAGAGCTGGAAACTTTCCAGCAGGGCGGACGGGTGCCTCTCGAATGTTCCTTCCCGCGCGATGTCGAGAAAATCCCCCATGATCCGGAAACGCGCATTGATCGGCCGCGGCGTGTGCGAGGGCGCGGGGAGGATTTCCGCCGCGAAGCCCTGCAGGAGGATCGTGTTGATCTGGGTCACCCGTTTCGCGTTGCGGTAATAGGCCTGCATCAGCACTTCGGAAGAACGGCGGCTTGCCGTCGACTTGATGCCCATCTCCCGCGCCAGGCTTTCCTGATGGTCGAAGAGGAGCTTGTCTTCCCGGCGTCCCGTCAGCAGATGCAGGCGGATGCGCAGGTTTTGCAGGGTGTGTTCGCACTTCTTCACCTGCCGCAGGGTCGCCGTCGCCAGGAAATGCCGCTGGTGCAGATCGTGCCAGTCGTCGCCATGCCCGCATCCCTTCGCGATCCAGAGGATGTTCTGCAAATCGCGCAATCCGCCGGGGCTTTCCTTGCAATTGGGTTCCAGGTTGTAGGGCGTTTCCTGGAAGCGTTGATAGCGCTCCGTCTGTTCCAGGCGCTTGGCGGTGAAAAAAGCCTGCGCATCCAGGCTTGCCCGGATGCGGGCCTGGAAGTCGGCGAACAGGCGGGTGTTCCCCGCCAGCGGGCGGTTTTCCAGGAGCGCCGTCTGCACCGTGATATCGCCCGCCGCTTCGACGAGGCAATCCTCGATGGTCCGGACGCTGTGCCCCACCTCCAGGCCGATGTCCCAGAACAGGCCGACCAACCGCTCCAGTTTTTCCCGCGGCGCGCCTGCTTCTTCCGTTGCCTCCTCCGCTTCCCGCGGCAGCAGGATCAGCAGATCCACATCCGAACCGGGATACAGCTCGCCGCGCCCATAGCCGCCGACGGCCGCCAAGGCAAGCGAGGGCGGCAGATCCATGGCCTGCCAGAGTCTTTGCAGGACGCCATCCACCAGGCCCGCGTGCGCGGACAGATAGCGCAGCGCGTCGGGACGCGCCGCCGCCCGGTAAGCCTCCGCCAATTCCTGCTTGCCGCTGCGCAATTCCTCGCGCAAGGAAGAGGTCAATGCCTGGAAATCCATGTCATGTATCGGGAAACGGCGATCAGGAAACGGCGGTTTTCCCCTGGAACCAGGGGGGCGCGGGCGGGCAATCCCGGGACAGGGTGAGGACCTCGACGCCCTCTTTGGTGACCAGCACCGTATGCTCCCATTGCGCGGAAAGGCTGCGATCCTTGGTAACCACCGTCCAGCCGTCCGGCAGGGCGCTGATCGCCGCCTTGCCCGCATTGATCATCGGCTCGATGGTGAAGATCATCCCCGGCTTCAATTCCACGCCACTCCCTGCGCGGCCATAATGGAGAACCTGCGGCTCCTCGTGGAACTGCCGCCCGACACCGTGGCCGCAGAATTCGCGGACGACGGAATAGCCGTTTTTCTCCGCGTGCTTCTGGATGGCCGCGCCGACATCGCCCAGATGCCCGCCGGGCCTGACCGCCTGGATGCCGAGCCACATGCATTCGAAGGTGATGTCGCACAGGCGCCTTGCCTGGATCGACGGTTCGCCGAGGAGGAACATGCGGCTGGTATCACCGTGGAAGCCATCCTTGATGACGGTGATGTCGATATTCACGATATCGCCGTTCTTGAGCGGCCGTTCATTCGGCATGCCGTGGCATATCTGGTGATTGAGGGAAGCGCAGATGGAAAAGGGATAGGGTGTATGTCCCGGCGGCGCATAATTAAGCGTCGCGGGAACCGTGCCCTGCACATCGACCATGTAGGCATGGCACAGCCGGTTCAACTCCGCCGTGCTCGTGCCGATCCTGACGAACGGCGCGATGTAATCCAGCACTTCCGAGCCCAGCCGGCAGGCGATGCGCATTTTCTCGATTTCTTCAGGGTTCTTGATGATGATGGACATGGCGACAGGGACAAAAGACAAAGACGAGAGTATACGGGAAAGCAGGCGCAAGGGATGCGCGGTGCGGCAACTGGGGTGCGATAGTTTTGTAGATTGGATAAGCGAAGCGCAATCCGACATTTCAACCACACCGATGCGTAGCATCGCAAATCAAAGAACAGCGGCGCAAGCGCCGGTGTGAACAAATGTCGGGTTACGCCTTCGGCTTATCCATATATGGACTCCTCCTGTTTTGCAAGGGAAAAACGGACAGAAGAGATGCTGAGACGTTAAGGGAAAGTGCGACTGCATATCTTCCTCTTGGCAGTCTCTCGCAGTTCAGCATTGGCGTAGGAGGGATAAATAATTTTCGCTTTCCCCGAAACAGGGATCAAATGAAACCCGCTGTGGCGAGCTGCAGCCACGTTGGTTTTGTAGGTTGGATAAGCCGAAGGCGTAATCCGACATTCGTTTATCATCGGCGCTTGCGCCGCTATTCTTGATTTGCGATGCTGCGCATCGTGGGTACGAATGTCGGATTACGCTGCGTTAATCCAACCTACCCAACGCATGTCAAGCACATGAACACGATGTAGCCAGCAGGCGCTTCGGCCATAGCCTGCCGTCTTGCCTCTGCTCTCCGACACCCAGGAGCTTGCCATCCGCGTCGTACACCCGCGCCATGCCGCCATCTTCCGCGCATTTTCCAGCCCACTCCACCGGATTCCCGTGCCGGAAACGTTCGCTTGCCAGCGCCGTCAGGCGCGCCTCCGGCAAGGAGCGCAGCAGGCTGTCGACCGGCATCAAACAAGCCGTCAGCGCGGCTTCGTCCGTTGCCGCCAGGGTTTCCAGCGCCGCCAGGGTGTGTGCCTGGGCGATGTCCAGGTCGCCGACCGCCGTGCGGCGCAGGGCCAGGAGATGCGCGCCGCAGCCGAGCGCCT
>JAITDH010000243.1 GCA_031282665.1 Zoogloeaceae bacterium
CGTTCCCGCATGGCGCCCGGCGTATTTTCTCCCGCCAGGAACGCCCGGGCCAGCGCCACGGCCACCTCGCGCGCGGCCTCTGGTGGTTGGAACGGGAGATCGGGATATTCGTCCACGGCGGCAAGGGGAGGAATGAAGGGAAGCGTGGCGCCCTCTCCAGCCTGTCGTGTCGCGCCTGAGCGGCGCACGCCGCAGGCGTGTCGTGCTCAGGCAAAGAATAGCGGAACTACCGGAAAATCCCCGGGGTAACCCCGGAGTGGTCAGGCCGAAACCCGACACCCGCCTGGAAAGGCGCCACGGGTGCAGGGTAATCGAAAGACATGAGGCAAGGCAAGCGCGGATATTCGAACTACCTATCCAATATAGAGATACCCAACTGTTGCCCAGGCAACAGACCATGATGCAAAGCCATCAGTTGCGGGGGATCGCCATCCTGTTTCGAGGCGGGCGCGGTGAAGAAAAGCTCATGAAAATCAATGGTTTGTGACGAAATTTCCAGGATATCCGGCATTGGCATGGAATCTGCTGGAAGCACTGCAAGGGAAACATGCCGTTGTTTCCAACAGGAACCACCACATGAGCTATGCCATTACCTATGCCAATCGCCAGCGCGATCCCCGCCGTCATCTGGGTGGGATACTATTCGTCATCATCCTGCACGCGCTTCTGGCCTATGCCCTGAAGAACGGGCTGGCGCGCGATGTGATCAACGCGTTCAAGAATCCGCTGGAGGTGCATCTGATCGAAGAGGTCAAGCCCATCGTCGAGCCGCCGCCGCCCCCGCCGCCGCCGGAAGTGAAAAAAATCGTCGCCCGTCCGGAAGCGGCGCCGCCACCGTCCGTCTATGCGCCGCCGCCGGAGGTTCTCATCGAAACGCCGCAGACCGCGCCGACCATCTCCGTCGTCCAGCAGGAACCGCCGCCGCCGGAACCGCCCGCATTCGCCGCGCCCGCCCCGGTTCCGGTCGCCGCCGCCGTGGGGGCCGTCTGTCCCAACCACCTCGACATCCGCAGCAGCGTGCCCTATCCGTCGCAGGCCCTGCGCTTCAACAAGAGCGGCGAAGTGCTGGTCGAATTCGTCGTGGAAACCAACGGCGCCATCGACAACATCCGCATCGTCCGTTCCAGCGATCCGGTGTTCAACCGGGCCGTCATCGACGCCGTGAAACGCTTCCGTTGCGCCGGTCAGTCCTCACCCGCCCTGGTGCGCGTGCCGTTCCAGTTCGCGCTGAATTGAATCCATTGAATTGAATCGATTTTTCAACCTTAACCCAACTTTCACGATCTTACGGAGAAACATCATGTCCAACCCGCTTGCCCGTCTTCGCCGCGCCCTGCGGCGAATCATCCTGATGACCGGTTCCGTCCTCGCCATCAGCCTCTCTTCCATCACCTGGGCGCAACAGGAACCCACCCTCGAACCCGCTCTCGAAAGCGCGTCCGCCGAAAGCGCGTCTGTCGAAAGCGCCGCGCCCGCCCCGCAGGTCACCGGCCCCAGCGCGGCAAGCGCGGCGGATGCAGCGGAGGAGTCCGCGCTCAATCCCTATGGCCTGGAAGCCCTGTGGCGCCAGGGCGATTTCGTCGCCAAGGGCACGCTGGTCATCCTGGTGCTGCTTTCCGCCGCGAGTTGGTACGTGATCGTCACCAAGCTCTATGAACAGCACAGGCTCTTTCGCCACGCCAAGGAGGCGCAGCGGAAATTCTGGCTGGCCCAGGGGGTGCGACAAGGCGCGGAAAGCCTGAACCCCGACGGCGCCTTCCACTTCATCGCCCAGTCCGGGCTGGAGGCGAAGGAGCACCATGTCGGCCTCCTGGAGCACATCGACCTCAATACCTGGATCGGCCAATCCATCCAGCGCGCCGTCGAAAATGTGCAGAACCGCTTGCAGGACGGCCTCGCGCTCCTGGCGACGGTCGGTTCCACCTCGCCCTTCATCGGCCTGTTCGGCACGGTCTGGGGGATTTATCACGCGCTCACCGCCATCGGCATCGCCGGCCAGGCTTCCATCGACAAGGTGGCGGGGCCGGTGGGCGAGGCACTCATCATGACCGCCATCGGCCTTGCCGTCGCCGTGCCCGCCGTGCTGGGCTACAACTGGCTCGTTCGCCGCAACAAGGCGGCCCTGGACGAAGTACGCGCGTTCGGCATCGACCTGCACGCCGCGCTTCTGGGCGGCGAGACCTCCCGCTCCGCCGCGGCGCGGCTTTCGGTCGCCAGGGGATGACGCCATGGGCATGAATGTCGGATCGAGCGGAGAGGAGGATGAAGCCATTTCCGCCATCAACACGACGCCCCTGGTGGACGTGATGCTGGTCCTGCTGATCATTTTCCTCATCACCATCCCGGTGGCGGCGCATGTCGTGCCGGTGACGCTGCCGAAGGAGAAGAACCAGGTGCGCGAAACCAAGCCGGAGAACATCAATCTTTCCGTGACGCGCGAAGGCCGGGTGTACTGGAACCAGGAGGCGTTGGACCAGGCAGCCTTGCTGGAGCGCCTGAAGCGCGTGGCGGTCGTCCAGCCGCAGCCGGAAGTGCAGATCCGCGGCGACGCGCAATCGCCCTACGAACACGTCGGGCGCGTCGTGCTCGCCTGCCAGCGCGCGGGCATCCTGAAGATCGGCTTCATCACCGAACCGTCGCTGAACGGCTAGGATTTTTGCAGGAGGAAATGGACATGCTTGAAAACTCATCCGCGCCGGAGGTGATGATCGACATCAACACCACGCCGTTGATCGACGTGATGCTAGTGCTGCTCATCATGCTGATCGTCACCATCCCGATCCAGTTGCACGCCGTGGAACTCAACCTGCCGCAGGGAAACCAGCCGCCGCCGCTGATCGAGCCGGAGGTAGTGCGGATTCACATCGAAGGCGACGACCGCATCCTGTGGAATGGCGAGCTCGTCCCCGACAAGGAGGCGCTCGAGGCGCGGCTGAAGGAAACGGCGGGACAGGGCACGGAGCCGGAACTGCACATCCGCCCCGACCGCGCCGCTTCCTACGCCACCGTCGCCGCCGTCATGGCCGCCGTGCAGCGAAACGGCCTGCGCAAAATCGGACTGGCAGGATCGGAACAGTTTTTGGAATGACCGGGGG
>JAITDH010000268.1 GCA_031282665.1 Zoogloeaceae bacterium
GCTTCCGCGCTGGCGGACAGCCAGTTGTAGCCAAACAGCGCCGGAATCGCGACCCCCAGCCCCGCGGCGGTACACAAGAGCGCGGCGGCCATGCCGGGCGCGACCGAGTTGATGTCTACTGCGCCAGCCATGGCCGCCACGGCAAACACCAGCATGATGCCGATCACCGTGCCGAAGAGGCCGACATAGGGCGCGCCTTCGATGGTCGTCGACAGCCAGTTCATGCGCCGAGACATGCGCTCGGTCTCGCGGATGACCTCCGCATCCAGCGAGGCGCGAATGGCTACAACCGCCGAACCGGACAGATGAATGGCCCTGGTATGGCGCTGGCGTCCCCCCACCTCTTCGAGCGCCAACCGGTAAAGACGCCACAGGGGCGACCAATCGAGGACTTTCGGTTCGATTTGACCGGAGACGGCCAGTTCGCGCACATGGGTAATGGCGTGCCCGTCGGTTTCCGCCTTGCGATAGGCCCTGGTGAACTCGGCATTGGTTCTGCGCACCACGCCGAAGTAGCGGCTCTTGACGATCATGAGCGCCCACGACACCAGGAACATGCAGAACAGTATGGCGACCACGACCCACGCATCGACCGGCATCGCCGCGATAATGAAGCCGAAGTGGCTCACCCCCGCGGATTGTTCGTCCTCGCCGAACACGAGCAGGCGCGCGTTGCTTCCCTGGGATTGCGCATCCGCCTGGATCAGCGCCGCCGGACGCATCACCTTCGAAAAGCGCAGTTCATCGATCACCCCCACGAAGGGAGCCGTTTCGACAACTTCCGCCCTGCCCGGAGAAGGTACGGAGGCAATGCCGCCTCTCTCTTGCGCCGGAGCCGGGGCCTGCGCCGCCGCATCCTTGCCGATCAGCGTGTCGGCGGCAAGCGCCGGCAGCGTCGCGGCCAGTTGCGCCGCCTCCCGGCCATTCACGTACAACAGCACCTGTCCGTTACCGGCGCTTACCGCCACATGCGCCGCATGGCCGGACGCCAGAGTGATGTCCGCCACGGCGCGGTTGTCGTTGATCTCGACAAAGGGCGTGCCGCCATCCAGGCCGATGCGCAGCAGGTTTGTACCTTCGCGCCGCGCGTAGAGCACCTGGTTCGGCGTCAGTTGCTCGGGCCGGATCCAGGCGGAGAACGTAAACGTGCCGCCTTCGGCTACCGCGAGAGACGGCGACCCCGGTACCACCAGCGGCTCATTGCCCTTGAAGTACAAGCCGCGACCAACCATCGCGCCATCGGCCGATTCCAGCGGATTGCGCGCATGGTTGGCGTAGGCCGTAACGTCGCGCGGCGCGCCCGTTGCTTCGTCGAAGTGATACACCGCGGTGTAATCCGGGTCGAAACTCAACTGTCCGTTGCTGCTGGGCAGCGCCTTCTCGTTGCCGTAGTACATCCAGATCGTCTGCGGCCCGGCCGCGCCGACGTTCGGCACGTCGACCCAGATCAGCGCCATGCCGAGCGTGGAATCGAAGTGCTCGATCTGATGGTTCAGAACGCTGCGGCCATCCGCGGCGATGAAACGAAGATCCTTGCCGTCGGGCGCAACGCCGTCGAAGACGAAGTTCCCGGCATGCAGGCGCACCAGCACCGGCATGCGGCCGACACCGGTATTCAGTCCCGCCGCCGCGGCGTCAATGGTGATCGGTTTGCGGTATTTCCAATCGGCTTGCCACCAGGATGTTTCGGCGCCCGCCACGCCGGATAGCGCAATGCCCAGCAGGAACAACAGGGTAGTCAGGATGCGTTGCATGGATGAAGTTCTCCAGATCGAATGGGAAAGGTTGACATCAGAAATTCGCGCCAAGAGAGAAGAGCAACCGCCCCTCGCCCCTTCTGGTGCTTGGGCCGTCGTTCAGCGTATGCCCATAGTCCAGGCGCAAATGGACATGGTCGAACAGGCGGAAGTTGCCGCCGACGCCGAGCGAAGCGAGCGAGAATTCGCGCTCCGTTTCCGGCAGCGGCGCATGCAGCTTCAGCCACGCGCCATCGAGAAAGGCATACAGGCGGCTCTCCTGCAGCGGCCCCAGACGCATCGGCCGGGTGCGCCATTCCAGCGTGCCGAGCGCGCCGTAGTCGCCCAGCGCCTCGGCGGAAAGATAGCCGCGCACGGTGTACATGCCGCCCGCCGCAAGCTGTTCGCTGGAGACCAGCGGATCGTCGGTAAGCTGCGCCGAGAAGCGGCCGAACCACTGCGCGCCGCTCTGCATCGTCAAGGTGTCGCTCAGATCCAGCCGGACGGCGGCAAAGCTTGGATCGGCCTTGTAACGCTTCCAATCGAATTCCTTTGTATCGCTGCCGTAGCCCAGGAAGTTGCGGGTGCCGAACACGAGCTGCAAACCGGTGCCGATCTGGTGTCGCTCGTCTTGCAGGAAACCGTTGTAGGCCAGGGTGATGGGCGCGTATTTCAGGGGCACGTACTGGGCTTCCATGCCGGCGATGCTTACCTGTTCGTCCATGTTCTTGAAATCGATGCCCGCCGAGAGCTGATGCCACCATTTTCCAGATGCCGGCAGCGTGCGGCTGAGCTTTATCCCCAGCGAATGTCCGCGCCCCGTCACATTGGTGCTGCCCGCGGACAACACATCGCTATCCGACTTGTAGCCGGAAAATTCCAGCATCCAGTCCGGCCCCGCCAGGGGCAGGGCATAGGAACCCGACCAGACCTTTGCCTCGCTCGGCTTTTCCGGCGCGGTGAAGAAGGTCAGCGAGGCCACGTGTCCCTTTTGCCAGAGGTTGTCGTGTCCGACGGTGAGCACCGAGCGGTACGAACTCGTATCCAGGCTGCGGTCGTTGTTCAGGGAGGCGTGAAAGCGCCACGGCGACTCGTCCTCGACCTTGAGTTCCACGTCCATCATGCCCGCCACCTGGCTCTGCCGAACGAGCGGAATCACCTGGCGCTTGGCCGTGCGGTTGAGTTCGGTCAGTTCCTGCTGCGCGCGGTTGAAATCCGGCACGGCGCCGGGTTGCAGCGCGGGTACGCGCTCGCGCAGCGTCTCTGGATCGTTGTAGCGGGCGCCGGTGATTTCCACCCGACCCACACGGGTTTCATTCACCTGCAGGAAAACGACGCCGCCCACCACCTGCTGTTCCGGCACATCGACATATACCGACTGATAGCCGCGCTCCTGGTAGGCGGCCTGTAGCGCGTTGCGCGCCGCCTCCACGTCCTGCGGGGTGCGATCCGGCCCCAGATGGGGCGTAACGGCGCGCTCGATTGCGCGCGCATCGAGCACGGTATTGCCGCGCACGATGAACTCGTTGATCGTCACCTTGCGCACGGGCATGGCGTCATCTGGATTGGGATTGGAATCGGAATCGGAAGACATCTCTTGCGCTTGCGCCATCGCGCACGAGAGCGCCAGCATCAGTCCGGCAGCCAGCGGGGTCAGCGCAAACCGTAGTTTTTGTTCGGGCATCAAACGTGTACTCGGAGAACGAAAAAGGTTGGACGATTCGGCGCGCCAATTGCGCCAAGGTTCAAAGGCAAGACGAATCCG
>JAITDH010000014.1 GCA_031282665.1 Zoogloeaceae bacterium
ATCAGGCGCGCCTCGGCCTGCGCCTGGGCATCCATGAGACGCGCAACCTTGGCGGCTTCCGCTTCCAGCTCGCGCTGTTTGATCTGCTTTTCCTTGAACGGCAGGATGTGTTTCATCGCCTCGGACTGCGCTTGGGCGGCAATCACCTGTTCCTGGGCGGCGGCCTCGGCGGCCTTTTCACGCCGCACCTTGTCCGCCTCGGCCGTGAGTTCGCTTTCCTTCACCTGTTTTTCCTTCAATTCCAGGGTAAAGCGCATCCGCTCGGTTTGCAGTTCCGCTTCCAGCATTTTCTCCATGCCAGCGAGATAATCGGGCGGCAGGTCGATCTTGCCGATGGCAAGCGATTTGAGTTTGATGCCATCCTTGGCGAGACGCGTCTCCAGTTCCTTGGTGATTTTTTCCTCGATTTCCTGACGGCGCTCGGAAAAGATTTCGCGCACCGTGTAGCGGGGAAAGGTCTTGTGCAGCGCGCCCTGGATGGCGGGCAGGACGATTTCACCGTCGATGTCGTCCGGCAAGGTGCGCAGCGTGGTCGCCATTTTTCCCGGGTCGAGGGCGTAGCGGACGGAAAAATCCACCGCGACGGTCAGTCCCTCGATCGACTGGAAGGAAAAGCCTTCTGTCCCTTCGCGCTTGGGCTGATACACCCGGTCGCGCAGGGGCAGGGTATGCAGTTCGTGAATGCCGGGAATGACGAGCACGGAACCGGCCTGGAAATAGCGGTTGTCGCCCGTCCATTGATTGACGCGCAAGCCCGCGTCGCCGCGTTCGATGGTCTGGAACGGCAGATGCGTCGCAATGGTATAGGCGGCAATCCCCAGAATGCCGCAGGCCAGAATGCCGCGAAAATGCGCGGCGCCAAAGCGCCGCAAAGACGCCAGGATTTCCTGTGCCCGTTGGGAACGCGCATCGCGCCCCGGTAAAATGTCCGGAGTTTCGCCGTCCGGGAGATTGTCGATTTCCATGATGTTTGCCTCTTCGATCCGTCTGGTTTGACACGCGGGGAAATTCCCGCATCCCAAGAAGAAAGCGCCGCTCTCTTCCATTGGCTTCATCATGGCACGGAGAAAAGGAAGTTTCCATGCCATCGGCAACCAGCTTTCTTCCCGGACATGAGCATTTCGACCGGGCGCGTGAAAAAATCCTCACGCGCCGGTGATGAACGATTGTCGGATTACGCCTTCGGCCTACCCAACCTATCCAACCTACCCAACCCACGAAACCGACGCCACGTCCCCCGCTTGACAAGACTTTTTCCTCCACTTTGGATTGCCCCCCGGCACGCTCCGACACGCAATCCGGCTTGATTTTTCGTCGTTTTCGTGGAGAATAGGCAGGCTTTGATTTTGGTTGCCTGATCCGATGCCGGGGTTTCTGCGTCATGCTTCAGGCGGTATTGTGGCCCGCAGGGGCTTTCGAGTGCGTGTAAAGCGCGTCAATGCGCTGCCAGGGTGTGGCGCTTGTGGGAGAAAGTGATGTCCGATCATGACGATATGATTGATTCCGAAAATGAAAAACCGGCAACGGAGGAAAGCGAACTGCCGCCTCCCGTTTCCTTTGCCGACCTGGGACTGGATGAACGCATCCTGCGTTCGCTCGCCGAGACCGGCTATGAAAGTCCTTCTTCGATCCAGGCCGAGTGCATTCCCGTGCTGGCCAAGGGGCGGGACCTGCTGGGCATCGCCCAGACCGGGACGGGGAAGACGGCCGCTTTTGCGCTGCCCATCCTGAACGCGCTGGATCTGGCGCAAACCGCGCCGCAGGCCCTTGTGCTGACGCCGACGCGGGAACTGGCCATCCAGGTGGCGGAAGCCTTCGCGCGCTACGCCCGCCATCTGCCCGGCTTCCACGTTCTTCCCATCTATGGGGGCCAGGCCTATGGCATCCAGTTGAAGCAACTGGCGCGCGGGGCGCATGTCATCGTCGGCACGCCGGGACGGATCATGGATCACCTGGAACGCGAAAGCCTTTCGTTCGCCAGCCTGAAGACCCTGGTGCTGGACGAAGCCGACGAGATGCTGCGCATGGGCTTCATCGACGATGTGGAATGGATTCTCGAACATACTCCCGCCGAACGGCAGACCGCCCTTTTTTCCGCGACGATGCCGGACGCCATCCGGCGGGTGGCGCAGCGTTATCTCCTGGACCCGGAAGAGGTCAAGATTCGGACGGCCACCCAGACCGTTTCCGCCATCCGCCAATGCTACTGGCAGGTCTCCGGCCTGCACAAGCTGGATGCCCTCACCCGCATCCTGGAAGCGGAAAGCGAACTCGACGCGGCCCTCGTTTTCGTGCGCACCAAGCTGCAAACCGAAGAATTGGCGCAGAAGCTGGAAGCGCGCGGTTACGCCGCCGCCGCCTTGAATGGCGACATGAACCAGCAGGCGCGCGAACGGGCGATCGAACAGTTGAAGACGGGCAAGCTGGACATCGTGATCGCCACCGATGTCGCGGCGCGGGGCATCGACGTGCCGCGCATCAGCCATGTCGTCAATTACGACATTCCCTACGACGCGGAAGCCTATGTGCACCGTGTCGGGCGCACCGGGCGCGCTGGCCGGACGGGCACCGCGATCCTTTTCGTCGCACCGCGCGAAATGCGGATGCTGCGCACCATCGAGCGCGTCACCCGCCAGCCGATAGAACATCTGACCCTGCCCAGCCAGCAGGATGTCGCCGACCGGCGCGTCGCCCTGTTCAAGGAAAAAATCGGCAAGATCCTGGCAAGCGAGGATCTCGATTTCTTCGCTACCCTGGTCGATGAAATCACCACGGAACAGGAAGTTTCCTCCGAACGCCTGGCGTCGGCGCTCGCTTTCCTCCTCCAGAGGGAGCGCCCCCTGCGCCCCGAGGAAAGGCATTTCGGCAAGCCGCCGCGCGATTTCGGCGATCGCGAGCAGCCCCGGCGCGAGCGGCGTCCCGCTTTCAATGCGCCGGGAGAAGTCAGCGAGGACGAGCGCGGCAACGCGGTCGTCATGGTGCGCTACCGGATCGAGGTGGGCAGGATACACGGCGTCTCCCCGCGGGACATCGTGGGCGCCATCGCCAACGAGGGCAATCTGCCGAGCCGCCTGATCGGGCGCATCGATCTGTACGACGAATACAGCACCGTCGACCTGCCCGACGATCTTTCCCCCGAGGTCATGCAAATCCTGCGTTCCGCCTGGGTCAGGCGGCGGCAGCTCAACATCGCCCGCGACAGCGGCAACCCGCCGCCGCCGCGCAAATCCTACGGCCGGGGAGCGCCGCGCGGCCCCGGAGGCGGCGGCAACTATGGCGGTGGTGGTGGCGGCGGCGGTTATGGCCGCCAAAACGACGACAATTATGGCAATTCGCGCAATTTCCGCCCCGAAAGCCGCCCGCCCCGCAAATGGCGTGAGCATAACTGAGAAAACGGAAAACCCCCGTCCAGACAAAGCGCCCGCGCTTCGTCTGGACAGAGGCGACTGAAATCTGTCCTCTGTCTCCTGTCTCCCGTCCCCTGAAATGCAAACCCTGACCCTGGCCCGCCCCGACGACTGGCACCTGCACCTGCGCGATGGCGCGATGCTGGCCGCCGTGCTGCCGCACACGGCCCGCCGTTTCGCCCGCGCCATCGTCATGCCCAACCTGAAGCCACCCGTCACCACCGTCGAGGCGGCGGCGGCCTACCGGCGGCGCATCCTCGCCGCCCTGCCGCCAGGCGCGGACTTCACGCCGCTGATGACGCTCTACCTGACCGACTGCACATCCGCCGCCGAAATCGCCAAGGCCAGGGAAAGCGGCTTCGTCCATGCCTGCAAGCTCTACCCGGCGGGCGCGACCACCCATTCCGAAGCCGGCGTGACCAGCATCGACAAAGCCAGCCCGGCAATCGCCGCGCTGGAGGAAAACGGCATCCCCCTGCTCGTGCATGGTGAAGTGACCGACCCCGCCGTAGACATCTTCGACCGCGAGCGGGTATTCATCGACACGATTCTCTCGCCCCTGCTGCACCGCTTTCCCCGCCTGAAAGTGGTGCTCGAACACGTCACCACGCAACAGGCCGTGGAATTCGTGCAGAACGCCGGGGAAAACGTCGCCGCCACGATCACCGCGCACCACCTGCTCTACAACCGCAACGCCCTCTTCCAGGGAGGATTGCGCCCGCACTGGTACTGCCTGCCGGTGCTGAAACGCGAAAGCCACCGGCAGGCACTCGTGCGGGCGGCGACATCCGGCAGCCGGAAATTCTTTCTCGGCACCGATTCCGCGCCGCACGCGCAAAGCGCCAAGGAAACCGCCTGCGGCTGCGCCGGATGCTATACCGCCTGCGCCGCGCTGGAACTCTATGCGGAAGTCTTCGAAGCCGCCGGTGCGCTGGACAGGCTGGAAGCCTTCGCGAGCTTCCACGGCCCCGCCTTCTATGGCCTGCCGGTCAACCGGGGAAGCATCACCCTGGCGCGCCAGGCGCACATCCTGCCCGATTCCTACCCCTGTACCGACAACGAGCGCTTGACCCCATTGCGCGCCGGAGAGACACTAGCCTGGAAAATATTGGACTGAAGTACCTTTTCGGGAGATTGCCATGCGCCGATTCCTTTTCCCGTCTTTCCCCCTCCTCCTCGCCCTCCTCTTCCTTTCCGCCTGCACCAACGACGGCGCTTCCTACACGACCGACGACAAGCGGCAGACCCTGTCCATCGTGCGCGAAAACAATTTCTTCTGGGAAAAGCAGGCGCAATTCTCCGTCGTCATCGCCCGCCTGCCGGATTGCCAGCGCCGCCACGCCCTGCGCCGCGCCGGCATGAAAACGCACGTCGAGCTCTGGCAGACCGGCGACAACACCTTCATCCTGCGGATGGGGAAAAACATGTTCGTCGTGGAAAACCGCACCTGCGAAGGCTTCCAGCCATTGGAAGAGGAGCCG
>JAITDH010000127.1 GCA_031282665.1 Zoogloeaceae bacterium
GGAAGAAGCGGCAAGCGCCCCATCTTCCGGCGCGCCATTTTCCTCGATGACGGCGGAAAAATGCTGCGCGACCCAGAAGCGCGTCCGCCGCGCCGGTTCCAGCACCCGGTGCCAGCGGAGACCGCCGCGTTCCGCCAACAGGCGCAGGAAACGGGTGGTGGTGGTGGAATGGTCGATGCAGTCCATGCGGCCGAAGACGCCCGCGTCGGCGTAATTGCCTCCCCGGTCGTTGCCCACCGGGGTCTGTTCGGCGGCGATGGCGTAGAGCGCGCCGATGGCGGCGGCCAGGCGGCGGCGCTCCTCCCCGGCGTTCTCCGCCTCCCCGAGCGTGCGCAGGATCGCGTCGAGACGCCACGCCTCGATGCGGACCTTCTCCTGGCTCAGGCAACGGTAATTGAAGCAGATGGAAACCTCGGCGTCCTGTTCCATGGCGTCTCCCGTTCCGGCCTCTTGCGCCTGGAGGGAAGCGGCCAGAAAGATGCCCAGGCAACACGCCCCGAGGCGCAAGCCGATGGCATTGGCGCGGCGCGGCTCAGTCATAATGCACGATCGCGTCGAGCGGCAGCCGCCGGCCGGCCAGGTAGTCTTCGGCGCAGCGCAGGATCAGGGGGCTGCGATGCCGCCCGGCCGATGCCCGCAGCTCCTCCAGGGTGAGCCAGCGCGGCGCGATGATGCCCGCGTCGAGCGGACGGTCCGGCGAATGGCCGGTCAATTCCCCGGCGAACGCGAAACGCAGGTAGGTGACATCGCCCGCCGGGCGCGGCCACAGGTAGATGCCGACGAGGGACAGCGGGCGGAAATGGTAGCCGGTTTCCTCCAGGCATTCGCGCGCGGCGGCGGCGACCAGGGATTCCCCGCGCTCCAGGTGTCCGGCCGGCTGGTTGAAGAGAATCCCGCCCTCGGTTTCCTCCTCGACCAGGAGGAAACGGCCGTCCCTCTCCACGACGGCGGCGACGGTGACATTGGGTTTCCAGGCGCGTTCCAGCATGGGATCTTCCAGGCGAAAAAAAACGAAGGGCCTATTTTACGCTCAGGCGACGAATATCCGCCGCGCCCCGACGGTGAGCAGGCCCAGCCAGGTCAGGCAGAGGGAACCGCCCAGATGCAAGGCGCAGAGCGCCAGCGCCCAGCCGGGACGCCCGGAAAGCAGGCGCTCCACCGTCTCGGCGGAAAAGGAGGAAAAGGTGGTCAATCCCCCCAGGACGCCGGTGATGAGGAAGAGCTTGAGGAGCGGATCGAGCGAACTGTGCAGGTGGAACAGGCCGACCGCGATGCCGATCAGGTATCCGCCGAGCAGGTTGGCGACCAGGGTGCCCATCGGCAGGAGGGGAAGCAGCGGATTCAGGAGCGCGCCCAGCAGCCAGCGGAACACCGCCCCCAGCGCCCCCCCGAAAGCAACCGCGACGATCGGCCAGAAATTGTTTGTGGGCATCGGGAATCAGGGATCAGATGTCAGGGATCAGGAATCAGAATGCCGCGCTTTGGAGAAGCGCGAAGTTGGGGATGGTGCGGGCGTTTGGTGTTGACATGGTGAGACTCCTTGCTGGTCAGTTGAGAATACGCATTTTTGATGCGTCATGATCAATGGGTTTCAAAACCTGGAAAACAAAAGAAAATGGATAGTACAATTTGTTCAACATTTGTGCCTTGCCATCTGGACGAAGAATAGATGGGCAGACATTGGCAAACTCCCAATCCAGATGATTGGGATATTGATGAGCGTGCGCGAAACTACGTCGAACGCCGAGTATTTCGCCCGTGATCCGGTCGAGGACAATCAATTCTCCACCCGCAATGCCAAACTCCCGGTCGCGCTCACGCCGGATGCCGCGCCAAGTGTAGGCATAGCGGGATTCAAGCTGTTCGATGGGAATAACTTCTCCATATGACTTGGTATAGTCAAAATTATGGTAACGCCAGTATGGCGCTACCTCGGAACCTATCCAGGGCATGATCTGCCAACGCTTGACGGTCAATGGATGGGCAATGTCTTCAGGGTGGCGTCGGCTTTCAAAATAGCGAAAACCATTTCCGGGACCGCCAATAAATAAAGTAGGGCTCCCACTAGCCTCCCCCTGCGACCAATCCGCCGGATCTTCAAACCCATAGCGATCCCGCAAAATCTCCTCGGTGCGCTTGGGCATGGCGCGCATCTGGTAAATCCCTTCCACCTTGTCCACCGTCCTGAAAATATATTCCCCGGCTTCCCGTGCGCACAGTTGATAAAAGTACGCCGCCGCCGTGACCCGGTGCGTCGCCCAGCGGTAATCCTCGAAGCGAAAGCGCACGGGATCGGGCAAGCCCCGACCACGAGGCAGCTTCAAGGAATGCGCGAAGTGGTACGCTTCCAGTTCCCTCGGATCGGTCGGCTTGTCCCAATCCCGCGCTTCGCCCCATTCCTTCGCTTTCCGCCCGCCCTCGTTCGCAAAGTTCAGCCATTCCAGAACGGCGGGAGCACGCCCGGAAACCAGGATGCCAACCATCCCCGCCAGATTCAGCGCCAGCAACACGCACAACACGACCCCGATGCGTTGTCGATTCATCGCCCGCGATCTCCGGCACCCTCGCTCATCGGAAAAATTCCATTACAAATCATCATGTTATGAGACTCAAGACAAATTCCCCGAACCATTTTACAACCATATCCCCTGCCGCTCGATGTCAGACCGATGTCGAAAGCCCTTCCCTCGACGTGGTTTCGTAGGTTTTGTAGGTTGGATAAGCCGAAGGCGCAATCCGACAATCGTACCCCCCGATGCGCAGCATCGCAAATCAAGGAACAGCGGCGCTTTGCGCCGATAATGAACGATTGTCGGATTACACCCGCGGCTCATCCAACCTACGAAACCGACGCCACGTCCCCGTCTCCTGATTCCTGGCCTTGTTGTAACAGCGGATACAACCGTCTAGAATCTCCAAGTGTCTTGCCCGCTTTCCCGGCACCCGTTTTTCCCGTCCGCCCATGAGGATTGCCATGACTTCTTTTACCGAACTTCGCTATATCGTGGCGCTTGCCCGGGAAAAACATTTCCGGCGCGCCGCCGAGCGCTGTCACGTCAGC
>JAITDH010000192.1 GCA_031282665.1 Zoogloeaceae bacterium
CGCATAAGCATATGAAAAAAGAGCATGAAGCGGCATTGTTCCGCGGTGTAGATTCCAAAAAGATTCTTCATGATTTCGTGATGGACATGTCATTTCACAAGCCTATGCCGTCGTGCCGATTCGAAGGTTTGCCATGCGTTCCCTGAGCCGCTTTTTTTTCGTGCTGTCGGCTTGGGGATGCACGCTCCTGGGCTTGCTCTGGGTCACGTTCATGGTTGGGCGCGTCCTGCCGAGCGATCCGGTACTCGCCGTCGTGGGCAATCGCGCGCCGCAGGCGCTCTATCAACGAACCTACGAGGCGATGCATCTGGACAGGCCTCTGCCCGAACAATTCTTCCTGTATATCCGCCAGATGGCGCGTGGCGATTTTGGTGACTCGCTGGTGACAAGTCACCCCATCCGCGAGGATCTTCTGCGCTTCTTTCCGGCCAGCCTGGAACTGGCAAGTTTTGCGATTCTTTTTGGTGTGCTGGTGGGTCTTCCCCTGGGAGTACTCTGCGCGCGTTTCAACGGACGCTGGCCGGATCATTGCGGGCGTGTGTTTTCTCTCACAGGACATTCCATCCCGGTTTTCTGGCTGGGAATCGTCCTCTTGCTGTTGTTCTATGCCAAGCTGGGGCTGGTGGGCGGCCCTGGACGCCTGGACCCGCAATACCAATACACGATGGAGGCAACAACGGGCCTGGTGCTCGTAGACTGCCTTCTGGCACGCGATGCCGACGCATTCTTCAACGCCGTCTCGCACATGATCCTGCCGGTATTCCTGCTGGGATTGATCGCCATGGGGAGCATCGCTCGAATGAGCCGCGGCTTTCTGCTTTCCCAGTTGCGCCAAGAGTACGTCCTGGTGCTGCGCCTCAAGGGGCTCTCCCTGAACCAGGCGCTGTGGCGGCATGTGCTGCCCAACAGCATGGGGCCGATCCTCTCTGTCGTCATGATGACCTTTGCCTACCTGCTTGAAGGCGCGGTACTGACGGAGACGGTTTTTGCCTGGCCGGGACTGGGCACCTATATCACCAATTCTCTGTTTGCCGCAGATCTTCCGGCGGTTCTTGTGAGCACATTGCTCATCGGCGCGGCCTATCTCACCCTGAACCAGCTTGCCGAAAGCCTGCAACGCCTTTTGGATCCACGCCTGAGGAGCCGGGCATGATGGCGCGAACCTTGCAGAACCATGTCCTCCACCTGCGCGGCTGGTTTTCCGATGTCGAGCCGCAGACCCGGCTACAGGCGCGGTTGGGCGCGTTCTATCGGCATGGTCGGCGGCTCGTCGCCACGCCTTCCGGGAAAATGGGGCTGGCGCTGATGGCGGTTTTCCTCACGGCGGCGGCGCTTGCGCCGGCCTTTCCCCTGGACGATCCGATCCGGCAATCCCTGGCGGAGCGTTTGTTGCCGCCATCCTCCGCGCACTGGTTCGGGACGGATCACCTGGGCCGTGATGTGTTTGCACGCACAGTCTGGGGGGCGCGGCCGACCTTCGTCATCGTTTTTACCGTGCTGGCCGTCTCCATGCCGTTGGGTGCGCTGCTTGGAACCGTATCCGGTTTGTTCGGCGGCATCATCGACCTCGTCCTGATGCGGGTCTGCGATGTGTTCATGGCTTTTCCACGCCTCATTTTCGCTCTGGCGGTAGCCGCCGCCATGGGCGCGGGCATGGGCGCCGCGATCCTGGCGATTTCCCTGACGGCCTGGGCGCCCTACGCGCGCGTCGCGCGCGCTGAGACCATCGTCCTGCGGCAAAGCGAATTCATCCTGGCCGCAAGAACGATGGGGGCTTCCAGAAGCCGCCTCCTGTTTCGTCATGCCCTGCCGCTGGCGCTGCCTTCCGCCCTGGTGCGCGCCGCGCTGGATGCGCCGGGCATCATCCTGGTCGTCTCCGGCCTGGGCTTTCTGGGGTTGTGCATTCCCGCGCCGACTCCGGAATGGGGGGCGATGGTAGCGGATGGGCGCGCGATCGTCTTCGAGGCCTGGTGGGTATCCACGCTGCCAGGTTTCATGATCCTTCTGTGCGGCATCGGGTTCAACCTCCTGGGCGACGCACTGCGGGACGTCGCGGCGACGGGAGAGGCAAGATGAACGCGGTCATCACATTTCCACGCGCCCCCTTGCTGAGTGTGCGCGGCCTTTCCGTTGCCTTTTCGACGGAGACCGGCATGCATGAGGCGGTGCGCGGCGTCAGCTTCGATCTCTTCGGCAACGAACGCCTGGCAGTGGTGGGGGAATCCGGTTCCGGCAAATCCATCACCTTTCGCGCCCTCATGGGACTTCTGCCTCCCCAGGCCCGTATCCAGGGAGAAGCCTGGCTTGCCGGAAACGCGGCCCATCCGCGCCCGCAACCGCTGTTGGGACGCTCGGAGCGCGACCATGACAAATTGCGCGGACGCCGGATCGGCATGGTGATTCAGGATCCCTGCCAGGGACTCGATCCCATGCGTGACATAGGGCATCAACTGGACGAAATGCTGCGCCTTCATGCCGGAATCGGTCGTCAGGAAGCGAGGGAGAGGTCGCTTGCCCTGTTGGAAGAGGTCGGTATCCGCGAACCTGCGCGGGTCGTCCGGCAATATCCCCACCAGATTTCCGGCGGCATGGGACAGCGGGTGATGATTGCCATGGCGCTGGCGGGCGAACCGGAAATTCTGATTGCCGACGAGGCGACCTCGTCCCTGGACTTCCTGCTGCGGGATGCCATCCTGGAACTCCTGGATCGTGAGCGGCAGACGCGACATATGGGCCTGGTGCTGATCAGCCACGATCTCGAACTGGTTGCGCGCCATGCCGACCGCGTCCTGGTGATGTATGCCGGAAGAATCCTGGAGACCATCGAGGGCTATGCGGTCGACGAAGCGCGCCATCCTTACACGCGAGGCCTGCTGGCCGCCCTGCCCGATCTTGCGCGCGCGGGGCTTCCCCTGGACATCCTGGAACGGGACCCGGCATGGCGTATTTGATGTCGAACCGCGAGGCGGTATTGGAGATAGCCGATCTCACGATCCGGCATGGCAGCGTCACGGTCGCGCGGGAACTCGCCCTGACCCTGGCTGCGGAAGAGAGCCTGGGCATCGTCGGGGAATCCGGTTGCGGAAAGAGCAGTCTTCTGAAGACCCTCATCGGTATCCATGAGGATTGGGAAGGGCAGATCCGTTTATTGGGCGCGCCCCTGCGAAAACGCCGCACCCTGAAGGATCGCCAGCGCATGCAGATGGTGTTCCAGAACCCCTTTGCCGCCTTGAATCCCACGCATACGGTCGATGACATTCTGCGCGAACCGCTCATCATCCACGGCATCGGGACGCGGCAAGACGCGCGTATCCTGCGGGTGATGGATGACGTCGCCCTGCCGCACAGCATACGTTTTCGCTTTCCCTGGCAGCTTTCCGGCGGCCAGCGCCAGCGGATCGGCATTGCCCGCGCGCTTCTCGTCCAACCGCGCGTCCTGTTGCTCGATGAACCGACCTCGGCGCTGGATGTTCTGGTGCAGGCGGAAATCCTCAACCTGCTCTCGGCGCTTGCCAAGGAACACCGGCTCTCCTTTCTCCTCGTCAGCCACGACCTTGCCGTGGTTGCGCAACTTTGCGAGCGGGTCGTCGTCATGCAGGACGGACGTTTCGTCGAACGCCTGGAACGGCGGCACTTGCAGGAAGCCCGGGCCGAACATCCCTATACCCAGCGTCTGCTGTCCACTCTGCGTCACGGCCAGCGTGTTGGTTCGCAGCACTTTTCCCTTTCCCTTGCCTCGGAGTTCATCTCATGACATTCACTTCTCTTCTCGAACGTTTCGCGCTGGCATTCTTTCTTCTCGCAAGCCTTGCCATTACCCCCCTGTACGCCAGAACACCCGATGACACGCTCATCGTCGCGCAGAACATTGCCGACATCATCACGCTGGATCCGGCGGAAACCTTCGAGCCGACCGGGGGCGAGATCATCAACAACCTTTACGTGCGCCTCATCACCTATGACGCCGCCTTTCGGAACCTGGAAGGTGGTGTGGCTCAAAGCTGGGAGGTTTCCCAGGACGGCAGGACCTTCTCGTTTACCCTGCGGCCCAATCTCAAATTTCATTCCGGCAATCCCGTGCGTCCGGAAGACGCGGCCTTTTCCCTGCGGCGTGTCGTCAAGCTCGGGCTGACGCCCGCGTTCATTCTGACGCAATATGGCTGGACGCCGGAGAACGTCGACCAGAAGGTTGCCGTCAAGGGGGGAAAGCTGATCCTCTCCCTCAACAAAGGTTGGGCGCCGACGCTGGTGCTCAATACCCTGACAAGCGGCATCGCTTCTGTCGTGGATGAAAAGGAAGTCATGAAGCACGAAAAGAATGGCGACCTGGGACACGCCTGGCTCAGGACCAACGCGGCAGGCTCCGGCGCCTTTCGCCTGAAACAGTGGAAAGCCGGGGAAGCGATCGTGCTCGAGGCTTTTTCCGCGTATTACAAGGGACGTCCGCCTCTCCAGCGCGTCATCGTGCGGCATGTGCAGGAACCCGCCAGCCAGCGCCTGCTCCTGGAAAAGGGTGATGTCGACATCGCGCGCAACCTGTTGCCGGAACATCTGAAAGACCTGAAGGGAAACACCGACATCCGCATCCAGGCGGAAACCAAGGTGTCGGAACTCTATCTCGCGCTGAACCAGACGCACAAGATCCTTTCGATTCCCGAAGTGCGCCAGGCTCTGCATCATCTGGTCAACTACCCGAGCATTTCCCGCGATCTTCTGGGCGGTTCCTGGGTGGAGCAGCAAAGTTTCATCCCGCAGGGGGTGATGGGCGCCATCGGTGACAAGCCCTTTTCCTTCGATCCCGACAAGGCCAAGGCGCTTCTCAAGAAAGCGGGCTACCCGAACGGTTTCGAGATAAGCCTGAACGTCAAGAATGCTTTTCCAGACCCGCAGATCGCGCAGGTGTTGCAGGCCGATTTTGCCAAGGCTGGCATCCGCCTGAAACTGGACATGGTCGACCAGGTGCAGATGTGGGCGCGCTACCGCAAGCGGCAGCACGACATCAGTCTTGCCTATTGGTCGCATGACTACAACGACCCGCATTCTTCCGTCGATTTTCTTCTCGTCAACTCCGACGATGGTGAAAACGCCAGCAACCGCGGCGCTTCCTGGCGCACCCATTGGAAGACGCCGCCCAAACACCTGAAGACGATCGACGCGCTTACCCAGGAAAAAGATGCCGCCAAGCGCGCGGCGGGTTATGCGACATTGCAGCGTGAACTGCTCTGGGAAGCGCCCTTCGTATTTCTGGTGCAAAACAATGAACAAAATGCCCTGCGCCGCAATGTCAAAGGCTTTGTTTCCGGCCCGGCCTTTGATACGCCGACCTATGCGTTCGTGAAAAAATAGCCGTCGGGGATGATGTTCCGCTTGTTCGCCAGGACTTCATGGTCTTTCCGCCTTGTCCGAATCAGACAGGGGCTTTTTGGGTGCATGAATGGCCTCTTGGGAAATTTCATGCACCCGCCTGAGAAGTTGGTTTTACGATCAACGACACAACCAACCAACGCAATGAGGCATTTTCAATGAGTGACATCAGTATCCAACAGATCGGCAAGGTGTGTCTTTTCACCAGCGAGCGCCCCGAAAAACCCGCCCTCTCTGGTTTCGCCTCCAGAAAGAAAAAACGCGCCCCCGGATTCACGGGCCGCCGCGCGCAGGATGAACGACGGGACGAAACGAAATGACGGAGCTTTCCACGCCATCCGCCCTGCCGCGCCTCCACGCGGAGGACATCGCCCACCTCGTGCATCCCTATTCCAATCTGGCGGCGCACGACCAACTCGGCCCGACGCTCATCACGCGCGGCGAAGGCTGCTACGTCCATGACGACGCCGGCAAACGCTATCTGGAAGGCATGAGCGGCCTGTGGTGCGCCGCCTTGGGCTTTTCGGAGCCGCGTCTCGTCGAGGCGGCCATCCGGCAGTTGAA
>JAITDH010000194.1 GCA_031282665.1 Zoogloeaceae bacterium
TTTTCGTGTTCCTGCATGCGCTGGGTGAGCAGGTCGGCGGTAGGCTCGTCGCTGGCGGCATCGACCGTGGGGAAGATGTCGCGGGCGGTGCGGGCGACGGTTTCGTGTCCCGCCACGAGCAGCGCGATCATTTCCTCCGCCCTGGGAACGCCCGGCGTTTCCGGGATGGCGGTCAGGCGGGAGAATTCGCTATAGGTGCCGGGGGCGGGGTAACCGAGCGCCCGGATGCGCTCGGCGATGAGATCCACCGCCAGCGCCAGTTCGTTGTATTGGGTTTCGAACATCAGGTGCAGGGTGTTGAACATCGGCCCGACCACATTCCAGTGGAAATTGTGGGTTTTCAGGTACAGGCTGTAGGTATCGGCAAGTACCTTGGAGAGCCCGGCGGCGATCTTCGCCCGGTTCTGCTCGCTGATGCCGATATCGATGCTCACCCCTTGCGCCACAAAGGCTTTCGCGGCCTTGGCCGCTTTTCCCGCGCCGGTCTTGCCGGTGGTTTTACTCTTGCTGCTCATGATTACCTCCTTCATGAAAGAAACGTGGTAAATCGTGGAACAGGCTCGCCGCCTGTGTCTTCCGGCCTATTGTTCCTTGTTTGCATATCCCGCGCAAGCAATCGGAGCGATAGTTAAAATTCAATGAAAACTGGAAATGGATCAGTTTATTCCATGTTCCTTGAGGAAAGGAACATAGGCCCTGTCCACCTTCAGGATATGGTGGATCAGCCAGTCCTTCAGGAAATCCACGGCATCCGCCGTAACGACCTTGCCCTTTTCGAAATCCAGCAGAAGATTGATGACCGAGCGGGTGAATTCGTCATGTTCCTTGTTGTGCCCCTCGGCATCCGGATAGCCCAGGCGGTTGAACAACTCCTCTTCCAGGATGAAGTGATTGACCGTATATTCCACCAGCCCTTCCAGCACTTCGCGCACCACGGTATTGTCCGGCTTCGGCGACTCGAGCTGGTCATGCAGGAGATTGGTCGCATCCACCAGCCAGCGATGTTGCTTGTCTACACTGTCGATTCCCAGTACGAACTGCTCGGACCATGGCATGAAAGTCATTGTTTTCTCCTTCTCGGCATATGCTGCAGCGTATAGCGCCCGTCATTATCCGGCATTCACGCCGATCAATCCATCTTCCAGTGAAATAATCCGGCCCGTCAACATTTTTATTTGCCGCGGCACCAACTGGATGAGGGCCAGGTGTCGGGAATTTGACGAAAAAGGACAAAGCCGGTCACGCGCCATGCGGATCGAAGGCGTCGCGCACGGCGTCGGCGAAGAGGTTGGCGGACAGCACCAGGGTGAACATGAAGGCGAAGGCGGCGGCGAGCGACCACCAGACGACCGGCTCGCGCGACAGTTCCATGCGGGCGTTGTTGATCATGGTGCCGAAGCTCATCATGGCGGGGTCTACGCCGATGCCGACGTAGGAGAGCACGGCTTCGGCAAGCACCAGGGCGGAAAAATCCATCACCAGGGCGATGATGACGATGTGCATGAGATTGGGCAGGACGTGGCGGACGATGATGCGCAGGGAGGAAACGCCGAAGGCACGCGCGGCCTGGATGTATTCCAGTTCCCTCTGCTTGAGCGCCTCCCCGCGCAGCAGCCTGGCCAGGCCCGTCCAGCTCGTCATGCCGAGGATGGCGCACAGGGCGACGAGGCGCAGGTCGGCGCGTTCCGCCGCCGTCGAAAACCATTCCTGGTGGGTATCGATGACGACCTGCATCATCAGCACCGCGGCGGCGATCAGGAGCACGCCCGGGATGGAGTTGATGACGGTGTAGAGATACTGGATGAGATCGTCCACCCAGCCGCGGAAATAGCCGGCGGCGATGCCCAGCATGATCGCCAGCGGCAGCATGACGAGCGTGGTGACGAGACCGATGACGAGCGCCGTGCGGATGCTTTTCAGCGCCTGGTAGAAAACGTCCTGCCCAGCCTTGTCGGTGCCGAGGATGTGGAAGTCGGCGCAAAGGAAGAGCATCGGCAGGACGACGAGCGCGAGGCCGGCGAATGCCGCCAGCACGCCCCGCCAGGCAAAGCGGGTTTCATTGCGCCAGAGGGACCTGCGCGCGGCGCGCGGGGAAATGCCCCCTTGCCTGGCGAGGGCGCTGACCAGGTGGGAACCGACGTCGAAGAAGAGGAGCTCGGAGCAGGCAAGTCCCGTCGCGAGACGGAGCGCGATGCGCCCCCCCCGCTCGCCTTCATCCGCCAGACGCGCGCCGCCGTGGATGAGGCGCGGATAGGCGCGCACCGTTCCCGCCGCGGTTTCCAGGCTTTCCATCGCATAGAGCCGGGTGGCGAGCGGCGCGGAATAGGTTTTTTCATTCCCCTCGCGCAGGCCGGTGAGCAGCCAATCGAGGGCGGAAAATACCTCGACGCCGTACATGATCCGGTCCTGTTGTCCCGCTTCCGCGCCCGGCGCGGGCGGCAGGCGTTCGCGGTAATGCAGCGAGTCGGCGAGGCCGACGAGGAGGAAGGCGCACAACAGGGTGGCGGAGCCGGTGGCGATGCTGTTCCGCCCCAGGCGTTCCCAGGCGCGCGCAAGGTGCGCGGCATGCGCGGAATAGATGCCGAGGACGATGGCGCAGAGGACCAGGAGCCAGAGGAGAAGGTCGGACCAGAGGAAGACGATCTGGAAAGGCATTATTCAAACCGGATGCGCGGGTCGACGAAGGTATAGGAAATATCCGTCAGCACCAGGCCGAGGATATAGAGGGCTGAACCGATGAAGACCATCGCGCGCACGACGGAGAAATCCTGCGCGACGATGGCGTCGATGGTGTAGCTGCCCAGGCCGGGGATGCCGAAAAAGGATTCCATGAGGAGCGAGCCCATGAACAGGGTCGGGATCACCACCACCACGCCGGTCAGGATGGGAATCATGGCGTTCTTGAGGATGTGGCGGAAGAATATGCCGGTTTCCGCCAATCCCCTGGCTCGCGCGGCGCGCACGTAATCCTTGTTGACCTCTTCCAGGAAGATGGTGCGATACCAGCGGACGTTCGCGCCAATACCGCCCGCTACGCCGATGAGTACCGGCAGGATGGTGAAGCGCCAGGCGTCCAGCCCCTCGCCGAAACCGGAGATGGGAACGAGCCGCCAGACCTTGGCGAACAGGTATTGCCCGCCGATGATGTAGAAGAGGCTGGAAATGGACATCAGCCCGACGCAGAGCACGACCCCCCAGAAATCCAGCGGCGTAGCGCGGAAGAAGGCCAGGGCGAGGGCAAGCGTCACGGCCACGGCAAGGCCGAGGAGGAAGGTCGGCAGCGCGACGGCCAGCGAAGGCCCCATGCGCGCGCCGATCTCCCGGCGAATGTCGCGCCCGTCTTCCGCCAGGCCGAAGTCGCCGATGAACATGCGCGCCGATTTTTCGAAGAAGACGGTATCGGTCGCCTTGCCAAGTCCTGGTGCGCTGGCATTCCAGAAAAGCGGCTTGGCGTAACCCCGTTCCTCCTTCCATTTCTCGATGGCTTCTTCCGTGACATGCTTGATGCCCAGTTGCATCCGCGCCATGTCATCCGGCGTATTGACCATGAAAAAAAGCGCGAAGGTCAGGAGGTTGACTCCCAGCAGGATGGGAATGGCATAAAGGAAACGGCGGCAGATGTAGGACAGCATGGTTGCGCGGCGGGTTTCAGTCCCGGAACGCGAAGCGCCCTTCCGCCATCAGGCTGGCCAGGGGATTCCTGCCCGAAGGCGCTTCCCGCTGTTGCAGGGTGGGCGGCAGGATTTGCGCGTCGCCTTGCCTGCCGACGGCGATGGCGACCTCGACCGTGTATCCCTCCGGGATGCCCAGCGCTTCCTTCGTCCTCTCCTTGTCCAGCCCGGCGATGATGTGCGAATGCCATCCCGCCATGCTGGCCTGGAGGGAAAAACAGGCGACCGCCGCGCCGGTGTCGAAGGACTGGTAACCCGTGTCGATCACCTTGCCCTGCCCCGGCAGGACGAAATCCCGCGCCGAGAGCACGATCACCAGCGCCGAAGCGCGCCGTGCCCAATCGCGGTTGTATTGCCCCAGCAGAGCGAGGAAGATTTCCCAATGGGGCGTATCGCGGCGAGCGTACACGAAACGCCAAGGCTGCGCGTTATAGGCCGAAGGCGCCCAGCGGGCGGCTTCGAAAAAGCGCTGCAATTCCGCCTTGGGAATGCTGGATTCATCGAAGGCGCGCGGCGACCAGCGATTGACGAAAAGCGGATCTACGCCCCGCTCGACAAGACGTTCCTGAATCATGAAAACTCCATGCCGATGAAAAAAATGACAGTATATTCGAAAGATGGTCAGGACAGAAGACACCCGACGCCCCGACCGAATACTGGCTCGGCCACGAAAATTTCTACGCCATGTCCGTCTTCCTCCTGGCCGGGGAGATCAAGAAAACAGGTGACGCAAGGCCGGGATATGGCGAAAAAGTTACGGTGGAAAAGTGACGCCAGGAAACCCCGGAATGAGGGGAAAGGGCGGCGAAACGCGGTCTTTCATTGGCGGGCGCCCTGCAAAATCCTTATGCTGCCATTGCTCTGGAAGATTTTTGCCTTGCCGAAACTGCGCCTGATCTTG
>JAITDH010000204.1 GCA_031282665.1 Zoogloeaceae bacterium
GGTAGACCCAGGCCAGTCCGCGCCTGACCTGTTCGGCGTTCGCGTCCTTTCCCTGGCAATCGAGCTTCCCGACCGCGCGGCCATATTTGTCGGATTCGACGATCGTGGCTTCGACCGGGTGCTGGAGACACAGATCGGCCAGGGATTGCCGGGATTGCCGCCAATGCGCCTGACCCTTTTCCGGCGCGTCGATGCCGAAGAGACGGATACGCACCTTCTTTTCCGTCGGCAGGCGAAGGGTCAGTGTGTCGCCATCGGCAACGCTCTCGACCCATCCCGTCACTTTCCCGGCGGACGGTTGCAGAAACGGATCGAAGCGTTCGCGTATATCGAGGAGATACGCGGCGGGCAGCAGGGCAACCAGCGCGACCAGGAACCAGCGAAGCAAACGCCCGCCCGGACGACGACGACGCACGCCCAGCAACGCCGCCAGATATTTCAATGCGCTTTTCATCGGACAGGCAACCCCGCTTTGTGACGCTATCATATACAATGGTACAATTATACCCTGGATTGGCGGGATCAGGGATCAGGGATCAGGGATCAGGGATCAGGAATCAGAAGAAACCATACGCATACCGGCCACTGACGACTGACAACAAAGCGCGCATTGCGCGCTCTCTGTCCTCTGCCTCCTGTCGCAATTCATCGTCATGCACGCGCCGGGAACGCATGACAGGATGTTTCCGCGAACATCCGTTTTTCCGGGTTCCATTTGGGATTGTCATGATTTTTTTGTCATGGGGCCTTGCGCGGCGCGGTTTTCCGCGCTTCCTTCATGCTGCATTGCAGCATAAAAAGGGCGTTTTCCCCATTGTCTTTATGGACACAATCAAGTACATTTCCACTCTATCAACTGGGCGAAAATGCCCGTCTTACAACAAGGAGAGAGTGTGTCCGTTCTTCCAGACAGCATATTCCGGGCAAACGGGGCGGTCGCGGTCATGTTGCCTGCCATGCCTCACTCGCCGCCCACTCCCGTTTCCGCTCCTTTTCTTTCCCTTGTCTTTTCCGCGCGGCCGGGCGCGCTTTCGCGCGCCTGGAGATCTTCGCGCTGGCGGTGACTCTTCTTTCAAGGGGTCGTGTCGGCCTGTGCCGATGCCTGTTTTTGGTTCGAGCAATCTTCAAGTAGATGGAGGAATGATAATGAAAGTTCTGGTTCCCGTTAAACGGGTGGTTGATTCCAACGTCAAGGTCCGCGCCAAGGCGGATGAAACCGGCGTGGATCTGGCGAATGTCAAGATGGCGATGAATCCTTTCGACGAAATTGCCGTGGAAGAAGCGGTGCGCCTGAAGGAAAAGGGTGTTGCGAGCGAGGTCGTGGTCGTCAGCTGCGGCGCGGCGGCCAATCAGGAAGTCCTGCGCACCGCGCTGGCGGTGGGTGCGGATCGGGCCATCCTGGTGGATACCGGCGATGCGGAGGTGCAACCCCTTGCCGTGGCGAAACTCCTCAAGGCCGTTTGCGCCAGCGAACAGCCGCAACTGGTCATCGCCGGCAAGCAGGCGATCGACGACGATTCCAACCAGGTCGGGCAGATGCTTTCCGCCCTGCAAGGCTGGCCGCAGGCCACCTTTGCTTCCAAGGTGGAAGTCGCCGATGGCAAGGCGAAGGTGACGCGTGAAATCGACGGCGGCCTCGAAACCCTGGAAATCGCCCTGCCGGCGGTGATTACCGCCGACCTGCGCCTGAACGAGCCGCGCTACGCCAAGTTGCCGGACGTGATGAAGGCGAAGAAGAAGCCGCTGGATACGACGACGCCGCAGGCGCTGGGGGTCGATGTCGCGCCGCGCTTGAAGACGCTCAAGGTGAGCGAGCCGCCGAAGCGGCAGGGCGGCGGCAAGGTGGCCGATGTGGCCGATCTGGTCAATAAACTGAAAAACGAAGCGAAGGTGATCTGAAATGGCAATTCTCGTTATCGCTGAACACGACAACGCCGCCTTGAAGGCGGCAACCCGCAACACGCTGGCCGCCGCGACGAAGATCGGCGGAGAAGTCCATCTCCTGGTGGCGGGGAGCAACGCTTCCGGCGCGGCAAACCAGGGCGCCGCCTGCGCGGGGGTGAGCAAGGTGCTGCTGGCGGATGCGCCGCACTATGCCGAGCAGCCGGCGGAAAACCTGGCGGCGCTGGTGGTTTCCCTGGCGGGCGCCTATTCGCACATCCTCGCCCCGGCTTCTTCCTTCGGCAAGAATTTCCTGCCCCGCGTCGCGGCGCTCCTCGATGTGGCGCAGATTTCCGACGCGATCGAAGTGAAGTCGGCGGATACCTTCGTCCGCCCGATCTACGCGGGCAGCGCGCTGGCGACGGTGCAGAGCGCGGACGCGGTGAAAGTCATCACCGTGCGGGCAACGGCCTTCGACGCCTTGCCGGATAGCGGCAGCGCGCCGGTGGAGAGCATCGCCGCCGCGCCGGATACCGGCCTTGCCAAGCTGGTCGGGCGCGAGCTGACGAAGTCCGAGCGTCCCGAACTGGGCGCGGCGAAGATCATCGTTTCCGGTGGTCGCGGCCTGGGCAGCGGGGAGAATTACCGCCGCCTGCTGGAACCGCTGGCGGACAAGCTGGGCGCTGCCCTGGGCGCCTCCCGCGCCGCCGTGGATGCCGGCTTCGTGCCGAACGACTTCCAGGTCGGGCAGACCGGCAAGATCGTCGCGCCGCAGCTCTACATCGCCATCGGCATTTCCGGGGCCATTCAACACCTGGCGGGGATGAAGGATTCCAAGGTCATCGTCGCCATCAACAAGAACGAGGATGAGCCCATCTTCCAGGTGGCCGATTACGGTCTGGTCGCCGATTTGAACGAAGCCGTGCCGCAACTGGTCGCGGCGCTTTGATCCGGGAACGGCCCCGCTTCCTGGCGGGGCTTCCCTTGCATTTCCATCTTTTCAGAACAGGAGACATCAATGAGTACCTATAACGCTCCCTTGCAAGACATGCGTTTCCTTTTGAACGAAATCGCTGGCTTGAAGGATATTCTGGCCCTGCCCGCCTTTGCGGAAGTCGACGCGGACACGGTCGACGCGATCCTGGAGGAAGCCGCCAAATTCGCCGCCGAGCAGATCGACCCCATCAACGTCATCGGCGACCGGCAGAATTCTCCCAAATGGGATAAGGGCGTGGTGACGGTCAGCCCCGAATACAAGAAGGTCTATAAGCTCTTTTGTGAAAACGGCTGGCATTCGATGCCCGGCGATCCCGAATACGGCGGCCAGGGCCTGCCCAACCTGGTGAATTTCGCGGTCAACGAAATGTGGCGTTCGGCTTCCATCGCCTTTGCCCTTTGTCCGATGCTGACCATGGGCGCGGTGCATGCCATCGAGCACCACGCTTCCGACGAAATCAAGAAGAAATACCTGCCCAAGATGGTCGACGGCACCTGGGGCGGCACCATGAACCTGACCGAACCGCAGGCCGGTTCCGACCTCACCGCCATCCGCACCAAGGCCGTGCCCGATCCGAGCGGCGACGGCACCTATCGCATCACCGGCACGAAGATCTTCATCACCTGGGGCGAGCACGACATGGCGGAAAACCTCATCCACCTCGTGCTGGCGCGCCTGCCGGATTCCGATCCCGGACTGAAGGGCATTTCGCTCTTCGTCGTGCCCAAGTTCTTCGTCAATGACGACGGCAGCCTGGGCGAACGCAACGACCTCATCTGCTCGGCCATCGAACACAAGCTGGGCATCAAGGGTTCCGCCACGGCGGTCATGTCCTATGGCGACAACATCGGCGCGAAGGGCTGGCTGGTGGGCAAGCCGGGCAACGGCGTTGCCTACATGTTCACCATGATGAACCACGCCCGCATCCACGTCGGCCTGGAAGGCATCGCGGTGGCCGAGCGCGCCTACCAGCACGCGCTGGCCTACGCGCGCGAACGCATCCAGGGCGCGATCATCGGCGACGCGGAAAGCAAGACGAAGCCGAAGCCCATCCTGTTCCACCCGGACGTGCGCCGTCTGCTGATGGACATGAAATCGCGCACCGAGGCGCTGCGCGCCATCGGCTACTTCGCGGCGGGGCAGATGGACATCGCCAACAAGTCCACCGATCCCGCGGTTGCCAAGAAGGCGCAAGCCTACGTGGAACTCCTGACCCCGATCGTCAAGGGGTGGAGCACGGAAAGCTCCATCGACATCACCTCCGAAGGCGTCCAGGTGCATGGCGGCACGGGCTTCATCGAGGAAACCGGCGCGGCGCAGTATTACCGCGACTGCCGCATCACCGCGATCTACGAAGGCACCACCGCCATCCAGGCCAATGACTACATCGGCCGCAAGACGGCGCGCGAGGTCAACAAGGAAACGGGAGAAGTCGGCTTCACCGCCCGCGCCCTCTACAAGGAAATCGCCGCCTTCGCGGACGAACTCGCCAAGGACGCCAAGCTGGGCGACATCGGCAAGAACCTCCAGGAAGCGGCCAAGGCGCTGATCGACACGACGGAATGGGCGATCAAGACCTATGGGCCGGAACCGCAGGTGGCTTCCGCCGGATCGGTGCCCTACCTGAAGCTGGGCGGCGTCGTGCTGGGCGGCTGGCTGTTGGCCAAATCCGCGCAAATCGCGCAGAAGAAGCTCGACGCGGGAGAAACCGACGGCTACTACAAGGGCAAGATCGCCACGACCCGCTACTACGCCAAGCATTGGCTAGTGCAGGCCACCGCCATCGCCCGGGAAATCACGGAAGGCGGCCCGTCCGTGCTGGGCCTGGAAGAACCGCTCTTCTAAAACGCGCATTCCCGACGGCCGGGGCCGACCTCCTTGCGAGGGGCCGGTCCCGGCCGAAGAGGAAAGACGCCTACATACAAAACGGAGGAGAAAATGAGCGCAGAACGTGAAGTCATGGAATTCGACGTGGTGATCGTCGGCGGCGGGCTTTCCGGCCTTTCCGCCGCGATTCGTCTCAAGCAGCTGGCGGCGGCGGGCAAGGAACTGGAAGTCTGCGTTCTGGAAAAAGGTTCGGAAATCGGCGCGCACATCCTGTCCGGCGCCTGTTTCGAACCGACCACCCTGACGGAACTGATCCCCGACTGGAAAGAAAAAGGCGCGCCGCTCACCGTGCCCACCATCGACGACAATTTCATCCTGCTCACCGAGCGTCACGCCTTCAAGATGCCGACGCCGCCGCAGATGGAAAACGAAGGCAACTACATCATCAGCATGGCCAACCTCTGCCGCTGGCTGGGCGAGCAGGCCGACGCCCTGGGCGTGCAGGTTTTCCCCGGCTTTGCCGCGGCGGAAGTCCTCTACGACGAAAAGGGCAGCGTGCGCGGCGTGGCGACCGGCGACATGGGCATCGGCAAGGATGGGCAGCACACCGCCAATTACCAGCCCGGCTACGAGTTGACGGCAAAACAGACCATCTTCGCCGAAGGCTGCCGGGGTTCGCTCACGCAGGATCTTTTCGAGAAATTCAGCCTGCGCAAGGACGCCCAGCCGCAGACCTACGGCGTCGGCGTCAAGGAAATCTGGGAAATCGATCCTGCCAAGCACAAGCCCGGCAAGCTCGTGCATACCATCGGCTGGCCGCTGGATGCCGCGACCTACGGCGGCTCCGCCCTCTACCACATGGAAAACAACCAGATCGCCATCATGTTCGTGGTGGGGCTGGACTACCGGAATCCCTGGCTGTCGCCCTTCGAGGAATTCCAGCGCTTCAAGACGCATCCGGCCATCCGGCCCCTGCTGGAAGGCGGGCGGCGTCTCGCCTATGGCGCGCGTTCGCTTTCGGAAGGCGGCTACCAGGCCATCCCGAAACTCACCTTCCCCGGCGGCATGCTGATCGGCGACACGGCGGGCTTCCTGAACGTGCCCAAGATCAAGGGCGGACATACCGCGATGAAATCCGGGATGCTGGCGGCGGAAGCCATCTTCGAACACCTGCAGAAGGAAGAAGCGGGAACGGAAGTGGAATCCTATGCCGAAAAGATCAAGCAGAGTTGGCTCTGGAAAGAACTCTACGAAGCCCGGAACATCCGTCCCAGTTTCAAATGGGGCATGTGGGTCGGCCTGGGCTATTCGGCGCTGGATACCTTCCTTTTCCGCGGCAAGGCGCCATGGACCTTTTCCATCGAACCGGATCACGAGGAACTGGAAGAAAAGACCGAACACGCGAAGATCGAATATCCCAAGCCCGACGGTGTCATCACCTTCGATCGCCTGTCCTCGGTTTTCATGGGGAACGTCAATCACGAGGAAAACCAGCTTTGCCACCTGAGGCTGAAAGACGAGAGCGTGCCCATCCGGATCAACTACGAAAAATACGCCTCGCCGGAAACCCGCTATTGCCCGGCGGGCGTTTATGAAATCCTGGGCGAAGAAGAAGGCAAGCCGCGCCTGCAAATCAACGCGCAGAACTGCCTGCACTGCAAGACCTGCGACATCAAGGACCCGACCCAGAACATCCGCTGGACCGTGCCGGAAGGCGGCGGTGGGCCGAATTATCCGAACATGTGAGCGAAGCGGGAGACAGGAGACAGAGGTCAGGAGACAGTCCGTTCGCCACTGACGAACCCCCGGTTTTTCGGGGGTTTGTTTTTT
>JAITDH010000275.1 GCA_031282665.1 Zoogloeaceae bacterium
AGATCGGCCTGCGCGCCGATGCCCAGGTGGCCGAGGTCGTCGCGGCCCAGGATGGCGGCGGGGGCGGAGGTCAGGGGGGAGAGGAGGGCGGTGAGCGGCAGGCCGCTTTCGCGTCCCCAGCGCAGGGTCAGCGGCAGGAGGAGTTCGAGGCCGGTGGCGCCGGGCTTGGCGCTGCCGAAGGGGAGCAGTTTGTCGTCCTGCGCGAGCGGGGTGTGGTCGGAGCAAAGGACGGCATGTCCCTCGGCGATGCCTTGCCGGAGGGCGGCGAGGTCGCCCTCGCTCCGCAAGGGCGGATCGAAACGGGCGGCGGCATCGAAGAAGCCGATGGCGCGTTCGGAAAGATGCAGGTGATGGATGCCCACGTCGCAGGTGACGGTAACGCCCCTGGCCTGCGCTTCCCGCACCATCGTCATGCCGGTGGCGGAGGAAATCCGGCGCAGGTGCAGCTTCACGCCGGTATCGGCGGCGAGGGCCAGCAGGGTGGCGAGCGCGACGGTTTCCGCGCTGACGGGGATGCCGGCCAGTCCCAGGCGGCTGGCGACTTCGCCGTCGTGCGCGACGCCATTCTTCGTCAGATGGTAGTCCTGCGGCTGCATCCAGAGGGAAAAGCCGAAGGTGGCCGCGTATTCGAAGGCGCGCAGGAGCGCCTGGGTATCGGGCATCGGGGATTTGCCCTGGGAGAAGGCGATGCATCCGGCCGCGCGCAGGCTGGCCATTTCGGCCAGGCGTTCCCCGATGAGATTGCGGGTCAGCGCCCCGAGAGGCAGGAGACGGGCAAGGCGCAGATCCTTGGCCTGGCGGACCAGGCGTTCGACCCGCTCCGGCTCGTCCAGGATCGGGTCGAGATCGGGCGGGCAAACGAGGGTGGTCACGCCGCCGGCGACGGCGGCGGCAAGGTCGGTCGCCAGCTTGCCGGGACGCGCGCAGAGATCGATGAGGCCGGGACAGACGACAAGCCCGCTCGCGTCGATTTCCCGTTCGGCGGTGAAACCGGCGGGCGCATTGCCGATATGGGCGACCTTGCCGTCGGCAAGAAAGATATCCTGCCGGACATCCAGTCGTTGCCTGGGGTCGACGAGACGACCGTTGCGAATGGCGGTTTTCATGGTTCAGGAGACAGGAGACAGAGGACAGGAGACAGAGAGCGCATGTCGTACGCTTTGTGGATTGTGGTCAGCGGTTGGTGTGCGAGAGGCGTTCATTTCATTTCCTTTCCTTCTGATTACTGATGGTTTGCTTCTTCTGATACCTGATACCTGATTCCTGCCTCCTGTCACGCCAATATGCTCATGACCGCCATGCGCACCGCGATGCCGAAGGTCACCTGGTGGAGGATCACGGCCTGGGGGCCGTCGGCGACGGTGGAGTCGATCTCCACCCCGCGATTCATCGGGCCAGGATGCATGACGATGGCGTCGGGTTTGGCGAGGGCGAGTTTTTCCGGCGTCAGGCCGTAGTGCTTGAAATATTCCCGGGCCGAGGGGAGGAGGGCGCCATCCATGCGCTCATTCTGCAGGCGCAGCATGATGACGACATCCACGTCGCGCAGGCCTTCCCGCATGTCGTGGAAAACCTTCACCCCCATGCGCGGCAGTTCCGCCGGAAGCAGGGTCTGCGGCCCGATGACGCGCACGTCGCGCGCGCCCAGGGTGGACAGCGCGGCGATGTTGGAACGGGCGACGCGGGAATGCAGGATGTCGCCCACGATGGCGATGGAGAGGGGCGCGAAATCCCGCTTGTAATGCCGGATGGTGTACATGTCCAGGAGCGCCTGGGTCGGGTGCGCGTGACGGCCGTCGCCAGCGTTGACCACGTGGATGTCGTCGTGCCCCATGCGGTGCAGGTGCTCGGCGATCAGGTAGGGCGCGCCGCTTTCCGCGTGCCGCACGACGAACATGTCGGCATGCATGGCGCACAGGTTGTCGATGGTGTCGAGGAGCGTCTCGCCCTTGGCGGTCGAGGAACGGGTGATGTCCAGGTTGAGGACGTCGGCGGACAGGCGCTTGGCGGCAATCTCGAAGGTGGTGCGGGTGCGGGTGGAATTCTCGAAGAAGAGGTTGAAGACGCTCTTGCCGCGCAGGAGCGGCACCTTTTTCACCTCCCGGTCGGCAATGCCGAGGAAGGAGGCGGCGGTATCGAGGATGTGCAGGAGCACCTCGCGTGGCAGGCCGTCGATGGAGAGCAGGTGGATGAGCCGGCCTTCGGCGTCGAGTTGCGGGTTGCGGGCGGGAATGTCAGGCATGTTCTTCCATCTCCCAGAAAAGCCGCCCGCTTTCATCACGGCGCAGGGTCAGCCCGGTCGAGCGGGAAGGCAGCGCGAGATTCCAGACGGAATAGGTGGGCGCGATCGGCAGTTCCCGGCAGCCCCGGTCGGCAAGCACCGCCAGTTCCACCGAGGCCGGGCGGCCGTAATCGAAGAGCTCGTTCAAGGCGGCGCGGGTGGTGCGCCCCGTATAGAGCACGTCGTCGACCAGGATCAGGCGGCGGTCGTTGACATCGAAGGGCATGCGCGTCGGGCGAACCTGTGGGTGCAAGCCCTTTTCGGCAAAATCGTCGCGGTAGAACGAAACGTCGATCATGCCGGTTTCTCCCGGCAGGGCGAGGATTTCGGCCAGGCGCTCGGCGATCCACGCGCCGCCGCTGAAGATGCCCACCAGCGCCGTCTGCGGCGTGAGCGTCGGGCGGATCAGGTCGGCCAGCGCCCGGCATTGCGCCTCGGCGTCAGGCAGGGAGAGGAGAGGAGGGGAGGGATTCATGGCAGATGTCGTGCGGAAAATCGAACCAGGTTTGTAGGATGAGCTGTGCCGCCACGGCGTCGACGAGGGGTTTCATCGTTTTTGCGTCATGCCCGGTTTCGCGCAGGCGTGCTCTCGCGTCCAGGGAAGTCAGGCGTTCGTCGGCCTCGACGACGGGCAGGGGAAAACGCTCGCCAAGCAGCCGGGCAAAGGCGTGCGCGCATTCGGTCATCGCGTGCGGCGTGCCGTCCGCGTGCGTCGGGTAGCCCACGACGAGCAGTTCGGGCCGCCATTCGTCGATGAGGCGGGCGATGGCGCGCAGCCGCGCGTCCCGGTCGCCAGCGCGGATGACCGTCAGGGGATGCGCCTGTCCGATCGCCGTTTCTCCCACCGCCACGCCGGTGCGTTTTTCCCCGAAGTCGAAGGCGAGAACGGTACCCATGGCGCGCTCGTATTCAAGCGTGGCCGGCCACGTTGGAAAGCTGCGCAAAACTGATGCCGAGCGCCTGCATCGCGGCGGGCAGGCGTTCTTCCGGCGGCTGGCCGAACAGGATTTCCAGATTGGCCGGCACGGTGAGCCAGGCATTCTGCGTCAGTTCGGCCTCCAGTTGCCCGGCGCCCCAGCCCGCGTAGCCCAGGGTCAGGATGATGTCCTTCGGCTGCCCGCTCTGGCTGATGGAGGAAAGGATGTCCTTCGAACTGGTCAGGCCGACTTCCTCGGTGACCTGCATGCTCGACTGCCAGTTGCCCAGCGGCCGATGCAGGACGAAGCCGCGATCCATCTGCACCGGCCCCCCGAAATGCACCGGCAGGTCGGCGATCTCGCTGATCTTCATCTCCAGATCCACCTTCTCGAAAAGCCCGGAGAGGGTGAGATCGAGCGGCTTGTTGACAATGATGCCCAGCGCCCCTTGCGCGTTATGTTCGCAGACATAGATCAGGGCGCGGTGAAAGTAGGAATCGACCATGGCGGGCATGGCGATCAGAAAGTGATGGGTGAAGTTGATCGGCTCCATAACCGGCATTCTACCTTGT
>JAITDH010000044.1 GCA_031282665.1 Zoogloeaceae bacterium
TGCGTATCGTCCAGGCCGCCGGTCGCTTCCTTGCGATAACGGGCGATGAACGGCACGCTCGCCCCTTCGTCCAGCAGCCCGATCGCCGCCACGATCTGCGCCGGCCGCGCATTCAATTCCCGGGCGATGCGCTGTTCGATGGAAGGCAAGGGGAGGGGGGATGGGGAGGAGGGAAGGATTTCAGGCATGTTCCGGCAGGGATCGAAAAAAGGGCGAACGATAGCACAGGAATCAGGGATCAGGAGACAGGAATCAGATTGTAGGGGCGCGCTGCGCGCCCCCGGAGGCACATCGAAAAATCACAGTGGGAAAGCCAACGGAGCCAACCCCACCTCGTCATTGCGAGGCGCGTAGCGCGTGGCAATCCAAGCGGCGGTCCGGCCGCCCGAAACGTAGGGGCGAGGCATGCCTCGCCCCTACAGGCCGTCTGAATTGCCACTGGCTTCACCCTTGCGATGACGAATGGTTTGACGCGGTTTCAGTCTGATTCCTGATCCCTGATTCCTGTCTCCTGATCCCTGAACACCTGGAAGCGCGTCGGCGCGCCCGGGCGCTGGATTTGCGCGACCAGGTCCAACTCCCATTGCAGATAGGCGCGGAATCGTTCGTCGCGCACCACCAGGCTCGCGGCGGTTTTGTCTTCGGCCAGTTCGTAAGCGCTGTAGCGTGTGTCGTCCTCTCCGGTGAGAATGCCCTCGCGTCCGGAGGCCGTCGGCAGGCCCGCGGCGCGCCAGGCTTGCGTGCCGCCCAGGATGGCCCGCGCCGGATAGCCGCGCGCGGCGAGCTGGCTGGCCACGATCCGCGCCAGCACACCGTCCTCCGAAGTCAGCAGCACCGGCCGCGTGTCTGTTTTGTCCAGGAAACTTTCGATCCGGTGCGGCGCCGCGAACGAGGCGCCTTCGATGTGCTGGCGGGCGAAACGCACGCTCTGGTCGATGTCGAAGAAATGCGCCGCCCCATCCTGCCGCAGGCTTTCGGCCTGCTGCGGCGAAATCCACGGCGCGGCGGGCGCGGACGGGTCAGGCAGGATGCGGATCGCTTCGGGTCCAGTCTCCAGCGCCGCGTCGGGCGGCACGGGGAACAGGAAAACCTCCCGGAAGCCCATCTGGCGCAGCCAGACCGCCGTGTTGAGCGCGCGCACGCCGTCGTGGTCGGCCAGCACCAGACGCGCGTTGCGGGTGGCGAGGAAGGTGTCCGTCGCCTGCACCAGTTGTCCGCCGGCGGCCCAGCGCGCGCCGGGCAGATGTCCGGCGCGATATTCTTCAAGGGTGCGCACGTCGAAGAGATAGAGGCTCCGGTCGGGCGCGGCCCGCCACGTTTCCAGTTGCGCCGCCGCATTGGGGGTGGTTGGGGCAGTTAGGGCGGTTATCCCGAAATGGCGCGCCAGTTCCTGCAGGCGCGCGCGGATCGGCGCCAGGGATTCCGGCTGCGGTTCCGGCAATATGGTCTTCTTGCCCTTTTCCAGCGGCCAGCCCGCCAGCAGCCAGGACATGGTGCCGCCCTTCAGAGCCACCACCGGGTTGGGGATTTGCAGGTTCTTCAGGGTCTGCGTCCCGATGATGCTGCGCGTCCTGCCGGCGCAATTCACCACGATCGGGGTTTGGGGATCGGGCGCGAATTCGCGGATGCGGTACGGCAGTTCGCCATTGGGCACGTTGTGCGCGCCGGGCAGGCTGAAATTGAAGAATTCCTCGGCGGGCCGCCCGTCCACGATCACCAGCTTTTCCCCGGCCTGGAGGCGGCGATGCAGATCTTCCGCGTCCAGATGGGGCGTTTGCGCCTCCACTTCGACCACTTCGCCGAAAGCCTTGCTGGGGACGTTGGTGTCGATGAAGGTTTCGTAACCCCGCGCCTCCCAGGCCAGGATGCCGCCTTCCAGGACGGCGACATCGGCATAGCCGAGCCTTTCCAGCTTGGCCGCCGCTTCCGCCGCCTGCTCGCCCTGCAGGTCTACCAGCACGACAGGCGTCGTCCTGCGCGGCACCAGCCGGTCGAGCACATATTCCAGACGCCACAGGGGCGCGCAGGAAGCATGGAAGAGATGTTTCTGCACGAACAGGCCGGCTTCGCGCACATCCAGCAGGGCCAGTTCGCCGTCGCCTTCGAGCAAGGCCAGCAATCGTTCGGGAGTCACGGTTTTCATGGGATTTTTCCTTTCTGGATACGCAGATTTTTCCACAGGGTCGCCGCCAGCAGGGCGGCGCACAGAAGCAGCAAGGCCAGCGAAAGCGGCTGGCGCACGAAAACCGTGAAATCGCCGCGCGCCATCATCATCGCGCGCCGGAAGTTTTCCTCGAGCAAGGGCCCGAGCACGAATCCGAGAAGGAGCGGAATGGGGGAAACGTCGAGCTTGATGAACAGATAGCCGAGGACGCCGAAAACCGCCAGCAGGAAAATGTCGAAAACCGACGATTGCACCGAATAGGCGCCGATCGAGCAAAACACGAGAATGGCCGGAAACAGGAAACGATAGGGTATCTTCAGGAGGCGCACCCAGACGGAAACCAGCGGCAGGTTCAGGATGACCAGCATCAGGTTGCCGATCCACATGGATGCGACCAGGCCCCAGAAAATATCCGGATGCTGGCGGATTACCTGCGGGCCGGGCTGGATGTTCTGGATAATCATGGCACCCAGGAGCAGGGCCATGGTGGCGCTGCCGGGAATGCCCAGCGTCAGGAGCGGGATGAAGTTGGTCTGCGCGGCGGCGTTGTTGGCCGATTCCGGCGCGGCCACGCCTTCGATGGCGCCCTCGCCCATCTCGGAACGGTAGCGGGAAACCTTTTTCTCCACCATGTAGCCGGCGAACGAGGCCATGGTCGCGCCCGCGCCCGGCAGGACGCCGAGCAGGGAACCGAGCGCCGTGCCCCGGAGAATGGAAGGCACCATCCGCCGTATGTCCGTCCTGGTGGGCAGCAGATTCCTGATCGGCTCGGGGCGGGTCGGCGTCGCCGATTTTTTCTGGGTTTCCAGATTGAAGATGATCTCCCCGATCCCGAAAAGCCCCATCACCAGGGCAGTAAACTCGATGCCGTCGACCAGCCAGGGCAGTCCCAGGGAAAAGCGGATCGCGCCGGAACTCACGTCGGTTCCGATCATGCTGAGCAAGATTCCGAACACCATCGTCGCGAGGGATTTCCCCAGCGCGTCCGGAGAGAGAACGATCGACCCGATCAACCCCAGCAGCATCAGGGAAAAATATTCCGCCGGCCCGAACTGGAAAGCAAGCCGGGTGAGCGGCGCCGCGAGGATCGCGATCAGGAGCACGCCAAAGCTGCCGGCGATGAAGGAGCCGATGGCGGCGGCGCTGAGCGCCGGTCCCGCGCGGCCCTGCCGCGCCATCGCATGACCGTCGATCACGGTAATGGCGGTGGAGGATTCTCCCGGCAGCTTCAGGAGAATGGAAGTGATGGAGCCGCCATATTGCGCGCCGTAATAGATGCTCGCCAGCATGATGAGCGCCGCGGCGGGCGGCAGTTCGTAGGTCAGCGGCAGCAGCATGGCGATGGTCGCCACGGGACCGAGGCCGGGCAGCACGCCGATCAGGGTCCCCACCACGCAGCCGATGAACGCGTAGAGCAGATTCTGGCCGGTCAGGGCGACCGAGAAGCCCAGGGACAGATTATCGACGAATTCCATGCCCTATCCGCCCGCGCCTATCCGGCTGTCGGCCACAACTGGAACGGCAGGGAAAGCCCATAGACGAAGACGGACAGATTGAGAGCGAGAATGACGAAAAGATTGGCCAGGGTGCCCTTCCAGGTGAATTCATGGCTGGCCGCGCTGGACAGGATGACCAGGAAGGCCAGGGCCAGGACCAGGCCCAGCCAGTAGATGGCGGCGGCAAAGAGAACGACCGCGCCGGTCAGCAGCAAGAGGGTCGGCCAATCCCAGGCTTCGAGCGGGATGTGATCTTCCCGCCCGTGGCAAGCCCTGAACATCTGGGCGATCCCCAGGAGAGCCAGGATGACGCCCAGGCAGAGCGGGAAATATCCGGGCCCCATGCGCGCCGCCGTGCCCAGTGCATGAAACTGCGCGGCGGCCGCGATAACAACGCCGACGACCAGGCACAAAAGCCCGGAGAA
>JAITDH010000097.1 GCA_031282665.1 Zoogloeaceae bacterium
GTCGATTTCACATTCGGCGGGTTTTGTTCGATATAGCGCATGATGCCGCGGGAAATGGCCTCGGCCAGTTTGTTCTGGTAACTTTCGTTACTGAGCTTGCGCTCTTCTTCCGGGTTGGAGATGAAGGCGGTTTCGACGAGGATGGAGGGAATGTCGGGGGCTTTCAGGACGGCGAAGCCGGCTTGCTCGACACTGCTCTTGTGCAGGCGGTTGATGCTGCCCAGCTCGCCGAGCACGATCCTGGCCAGGCGGACGCTGTCGCTCTTGGTGGCGGTCTGGGAAAGGTCGAGCAGGGTGCGGGCAAGGATGGGATCCTTGACATCGAGATTGACGCCGCCGATCAGGTCGGCATTGTTTTCCTTTTGCGCAAGCCAGCGGGCGGCGGTACTGCTCGCGCCCTTTTCGGAAAGGACGAAGACCGAGGAACCCTGCGCTTCGGGCTTGATCCAGGCATCGGCGTGGATGGAGACAAACAGGTCGGAACGCACGCGCCGCGCCTTCTGCACGCGGGTTCCCAGGGGCACGAAGAAATCGCCGTCGCGGGTCATGGCGACCCGGACGTTCTTGTCGCGCTCCAGCTTCGTCTTCAGGCGTCTGGCGATGGCAAGGGTGACGTTCTTTTCCCGGCTGCCGCCGCGCCCTATCGCGCCGGGATCTTCCCCGCCGTGCCCAGGGTCGAGGGTGATGGTGACCAGGCGGTTGATCTTGTTGTCGGACTTGCCGGTATTTTTTTCCGGGGTCTTTTCCGGTTTTTTCTCCGAGTTTTCCACCTTGGCCGCGGGTTCCGCGTCTTCTTCCGTCGTCATGGCAAGGCCGCGCCCTTGCAAGAGCACCATCAGCGGATCGACCGGCGTTTCGGGATAGACGTCCAGCACCAGCCGGTGACCGTATTCGCCGACGGGTTGCAGGGTGAAGGCCTGGGGAGCGACGCGGGTCTTGAGTTCGATGACCAGGCGCACGACCCCCGGCTTGAAACGCCCAGCGCGCAGAAGTTTGATGTAGGGATCGTCGGCAGCGACCTTGTTGGCGAGGGTTTCCAGCACCTCGTTGAATTCCACGCCTTCGATATCGACCACCAGGCGGTCGGGGTCTTCCAGGGTGAAATGGGTGAATTGAACGGGCGCGTTCAGTTCCAGCGTGACCCGCGTGTAATCCTCGGCGGGCCAGACGCGCACATCGCGGAAGGTGGGCTTGCCCCCCGCCGCCTGCGCGATCCGGGCAAACGGCAGGCTGAGAAGCGTCAGTCCGGTTCCGAAGCGGAGGAATTCCCTGCGCCCCATGCGGAGAAAAATCTGTTCAGACATCGCGCTCCCTCCTGGCTGGATGCGTCGAGCGCAAGCAGGCGGCCTTCCCCATCCGCATGCGCGAAGGGCCGCAGGGCAAGGACGAGATCGGCCTTGGGGAGGTAGCAACCGGCTTTGTCCGGCCATTCCACGAGGCAGACTGCATCCTTGCAAAAGTATTCGCCCAACCCTGCATCGAGAAATTCCTCTGGCGACGTGAAACGATAAAAATCAAAGTGATACAAGTATAATCTAGAAATTACATAAAGTTCAACAATTGCATAAGTCGGACTTTTGACACTGCCGCGATGACCGAGCGCATGGATGAGCGCGCGCGCCAGCGTGGTTTTTCCCGCGCCGAGGTCGCCTTCGAGATAGATCACCAGACCGGGTTCGATCGTTCGCGCCAGCGCCTGCCCCAGCTTTTCCGTTGCCGCGAGGCTGGGCAGTTCGATTTCCTGGATACACTTCGTCATATGGATCATTCCTCGAAAAACGCGCGGGATCTGGCCGCGCAGATCGAAAACTGGGCAAGGGAACTGGGCTTTTCCGGCCTCGGCATTTCCGTGCCGCATCCCGGATCGCTCGCCCGGGCCGGCGCGCGGCTGGCGGCATGGGTGGCCGAAGGGCGGCACGGGGAGATGGATTATATGGCGCGCAACCAGGAACTGCGCACCCGCCCGGATCTGTTGATCGAAGGCGTGTGCTCGATCATTTCCGTCACCCTGGATTACTGGCCGGAGAAGGACATGCGCCAGGCCATCGCCGCGCTGGCCGATCCGCGCCGCGCCTATATTTCCCGTTACGCCCTGGGACGCGATTACCACAAGACGCTGCGCCAGCGCTTGCAGGCGCTTGCCAAACGCATCGAAACGGCGGTTGGCGCCTATCGTTACCGGGTCTTTACCGATTCCGCGCCGGTGCTGGAAATCGAGCATGCCTGCCAGGGCGGGCTCGGTTGGCGGGGCAAGCAAGGACTGTTGCTTTCACGCCACGGTTCGCTCCATTTCGTCGGAGAAATCTATACCGACCTGCCCCTGCCGGCCAGCGCGCACCATGGCGAACATTGCGGCAGTTGCGTCAAATGCCTGCATGCCTGTCCCACCGACGCCATCGTCGAGCCTTACACGATCGACCCTCGCCGCTGCATTTCCTATCTCACCATCGAGTTTTCCGGCAGCATCCCGGAGGATTTGCGCCCCCTGTTCGGCAACCGCATCTATGGCTGCGACGATTGCCAACTGGTCTGTCCCTGGAATCGCCGCGCCTCGCCGGGCGACGCCGATTTCGCGCCACGACACGGGCTGGATGCGGCAAGCCTGGCCGAACTGATGCGCTGGGAAGAAAAGGATTTCGACGAGCGCCTGCAAGGTAGCCCGATCCGCCGCATCGGGCATGTCCGCTGGCTGCGCAACATCGCCGTCGCCCTGGGCAACGGACCGGGAACTCCGGAGGCATGGGAGGCATTGCGCCAGCGATCCGGCCATCCTTCCGAGCTGGTGCGCGAACATGTCGCCTGGGCGCTGGCGCGGCTGTCCGACTTGCAGGAAAATTAAGGGGC
>JAITDH010000239.1 GCA_031282665.1 Zoogloeaceae bacterium
AAGCTCAGTATCGAATCCTCGGCTCCGTTTGCATATTGCTTGGCCGTCTTGTTATAGGGAAAGGCAACGTTCCTGTCATCGAACGCAACGCCGAGCATTCCATCATATATTGCCCATTGTCCGCCAAAATTCCGGATGAGACATTCGCCGAGAAATGCGCCGATGAGGTTGACCGCCCCCTCTGTTTCTCCGGCTCTCAGGCGCGCCCGCTCGATGTATCCATCCAGCCAAGCTATGCTGTCCTCGTCATAATTCAACTCGACCTGCAAATTTTCCCTGAAGAGATCACGCAGTTGCTCGGCAGCTTGGCGTATTTGTTCAACCTCTTCCATCGGTAACGGTTGAGGCTTCAGGCCATCGAGATCATCATTGTTCGACATGGCATACTCCAGTAAAAAGATTCAGCGGCACACCCGATCCGTCGGTTGCCCGTTCTTATCCACCACTCTTCCCCCCAGCATGGAAAAATAGGGGTCGCATTCGGGTTCCCTGGCGCGGGTGCGGAAGGTCAGGGGCTGGCCCGCCGTTTCCTTGCCTTCGGCGTTCAGCGCGGTCACCTTGTAGCGATAGCTCCGCTCCGCTTCCAGGCCACTGTCGACATAGGCCGTATCCGCGAAATCTTCCGGGCTGATGAGGGCGAAGGAGGATTTGCCGCCTTTTTCCGCCGCGGGTTGCAGACGATAGACACGATAGGCGGCCGCGCCTTCGACCGGTTTCCAGGCGAGCAATATCTGGTCGGAACTGGCATCGAGCAGGGTGACGAGGGGAGGAACAAGGGAAGGAACGAAACGCTGCTTTTTGGCGGGTTCCCTGGCAGGCGCGGGAGTCCCTGTCTTGTCCGTTGCTTCCGTCGCTTCCGCCGTTTGCGCTTCATTTTCGCTGTCGACGGCCTGTTGCGCGCCACCGGGAACGAAGTCTTCCACCGCGTCGATCTCCAGGCTGGCCGCGCTGGCAAGGGCCTGCGCCATGCGCCAGATGGCGGCGGTTTGCAATCCCTGCTGCGTCAGGTAATTCCCGGCCTGCTTGTCGCCGGTATCGTTGTAGCCCCACCAGTCCCAGCAGCCATTGGGATTGGCGGGCGAGAAAAAGGAGGATGCCGCCTGCGGGAAGAGGACGACCAGCCGGTTCTGTTCGGCCCATTCGTTGAAGCCCGCGCTCTTGACGAAGTCCAGCCCGATCTTCGCCGCGTATTGCTGGCAGCCATGGAACGCGATGTGCAGGCGGCAGGCCTTGCCTTCCTTGCAGGCGCGGGGAAGGTAGAGATAGCCCTCCTCCGCCAGCGAGATCTTGCCGGGCTCGATTTCCTCGCCGTCGCGCAGGGTGTAGCGCGCCTGGCTGAAGGTGAGGATTTCTCCCTGCAATTGATGGCTGGCGACGCGCCGCAGCGGGCCGTAGAAGAATTGCAGCGCGGAGCCCGCCGCGTCATAGGGCGTCTTGCCCACGGCGCAGGTGTTGATGAACGGACTTCCGGTCACGCTGCACGTGTTGCAGGAAGCGCCTTTTTTCTTGTCTGCGACACAGGCGGCGGAAATCTGCGCGTGCGCGGCGGGCAGTTCGTGTTTGTAAAAAACCTGATGCGCGGGCAGGAACTGCCGGTAATAATCCCGCAACGCCTCGCTGACCGGCGCCTTGACAATGCCGTCGTTATAGCCGTGGAAGATCCAGACCTTTTGCCGGGCGAGCGATTCCAGCGGATCGACGAGGCCCTCCGCCGCCCATTGCTTCGTCGCTTCCCGCATCGAGGCAAGCTCGTTTTCCGTGATGGGCATGGCGGGAAACTGCGGGTCGCCCTGCATGCAGCGGGCGATGACCTTTTCCACCGCCGCGCCGTTCCAGGAATCTTCCCCGGCGCAGAAGAAAGGCCCGCCCGCCGTGGCGGCGACGCCCTTGATGGAGTTGGAATGGGCCACCCCCATCTGCACCGCCATGAACGCTCCCGAGGAAATCCCGGAAACGGTGGTTTCCCGCAGGTCGATATTCAGGCGCGGCAGATAATCCGCGCCGCGCGCTTCCTTCATGCCCGGCCAGATGAACCAGACGGCGGCCAGCAGGCCGCCGAGAAGCAAGGCGAGGCGCCGGGAAAAACGATTGAAAAACGAAGGTTTACCGATGGCGGACATGACAATCTCCCGTTTTGTCGTTACATGCCAAGCGATTTGAGGAGATCGTCGGCGTCGTTGTTGGTGGCGTTGGCGTTGGTAGCGTTGTTGTCGGCGACATCCCCTCCGGTTTCTTCCCTCGCCTGCTCCTGCTCGAACAGATCGTCCGGACTGGAGGCTTCCGCCACCTCGAAATCGTAGAGCCGGATGAACTCCGTCCGGTCGATCGCCAATTCGAGGTAGAAAATATTGTTGCGCCCGGTGAAAAAGGTCACCCGGCGCGCCTCCGGCTGGTCGAGATTGGTATCCACGCTCAACATCACCTGCTTGTTCAGGGCCAGCATCTTCGGCTGGTTCTGCGTGATGTGCGTCTGCAATTCCCGCGCCACCTTGCTGGTGAAATCGCCGACGATCTGGTTCATCAGCTCGCCCATGACGTTGCTGACTTCATCGGAGGTATGGTTGGCGGCGAGATCGGCGCGGGACATGCCCATGCTTGTCATGTAGCTTTCATACAATTCCATGGCCGCCGCGGCGGAAAAATTGATCACCACCAGGCCGGTAAACCCGCCGTCGAAGAGGACGAAACAGCCGATGTCCGGTTTCAGGCAGGTCTTCTGGATGCGCTGCACCATGCCGGAATAGCGGATCTGGCTATGGCTCGCCATCGTCAGCACCTTGCTCACCGAATCGCACAGGCTGACCAGGATTTCTTCCGTGCCATACACCGCCGGATTTTCTCCCGCAACGTTCTTCGCGTTTTTCATCGAGGCTTCCTCAAGGTCTTTGCCCGGTCAGGCGTTCGCAGGCTTCGACATATTTCGCGCTGGTCCGCGCGATGATCTCCGCCGGCAGCCGGGGGCCGGGCGCTTTCTTGTCCCAATCCAGCGTTTCCAGGTAATCGCGCACGAACTGCTTGTCGAAACTCGGCGGGCTGATGCCTTCCCGGTAATCGTCCAGGGGCCAGAAACGGGAAGAATCCGGCGTCAGCGCCTCGTCGATCAGATGCAGCACGCCCGCCGGATCAACGCCGAATTCAAACTTGGTATCGGCGATGATGATGCCCCGCTCCCGCGCGTGCTCCGCCGCTTCCCGGTAAAGCGCGAGCGCGGCGTCCCGCGCCTCGGCGCACAATCTCGCGCCATCGGGCAACGTTTGCGCGCAAAGCGCCTCGGCCTGCGCGAAGGAGATGTTTTCATCATGCGCGCCGGCCTCCGCCTTGGTCGCCGGGGTAAAAATCGCCTCGGGCAGGGGGGAAGCCATGCGCAGGCCGGCCGGCAGCGCCACCCCGCAGACCGCGCCGCTTCGCTGGTAATCCTTCCAGCCGGAGCCGATCAGATAGCCGCGCACCACCGCCTCGATCGGCAGGGGCCGAAGCCGCTTGACCACCACCGCCCTCCCCTCCACCTGCGCCCTCTCCTCCCCGGCCACGACGGATTCCGGCGCGATGCCGGTCAACTGGCCGGGCAGGATATGCGCAAGGCGGGCAAACCAGAAATTCGCCACCTTCGTCAGCACCCGCCCCTTTTCCGGGATCGGATCGGGCAGGATCACGTCGAAGGCGGAAAGACGGTCGCTGGCGACGATCAGCAGCTTGTCGTCATCGACGGCATAGATATCGCGCACCTTGCCCCGCGAAAGAAGGGGAAGACTGCGCAGGGAAGATTCGAACAGGGGCTTGGACATGGAGGATGGGCACATGGAAATCGACATTTGGAAAAATGATCGAATTATAGAATCCGCACCCGGCCTCGTGTTGTTTGGTGC
>JAITDH010000003.1 GCA_031282665.1 Zoogloeaceae bacterium
CCACGATGCGCAGCATCGCAAATCAAAGAAATCAAAGAATAGCGGCGCAAGCGCCGGTGATGAACGAATGTCGGATTACGCCTTCGGCTCATCCAACCTACCAAACCTACGAAACCACGGGGTTCCTCCACTTTGGATTGCACCCAGCGCTCGCTACCGTTCTGTCCTTTGTCTTCTAGACCCTGGAAAGGAGCGCGGCGATGGCTTCGCGGTTGCTGGGGGAAAAGCAGAGGGCGATGGCGGCGGCGGGCGGGAGCCACTGGAAGGCGCGGTGTTCGGCGAGGGAAAGGCGGATGCGGGCCGCGTTCGCGGCGGCGAGCGAGAAGACATGCTCGGTGTTGCGGGTGACACCGGGCGCATAGCGATGCCGCCATTCGGGGAAAATGTCGTATTCCCGCCGCCAGTGCCAATCGAGAAAATCCCCGTCTGGAGCAAGGATGCCGGTTTCCTCGTATACTTCGCGCCGCGCCGCCATGCGCGGCGTTTCCTTCTCTTCCAGGCTGCCGGTGACGGATTGCCAGTAACCGGGATGCCCGGCGCGCTCGAGCAGCAGGATTTCCGGTTCGCCGCCGGACGCAAGACGATAGACGACGACCAATACGGAAACCGGATTTTTCCAGCGCGGCGGTTGAGAAACAGAAGAAACGGCGTCATTCATGAGAAAAATCATAGCATGAGGTAAAATCCTTTCTTGCGGCAGGGATGTCGTTTCATGTTTCATTGGGAGGCGCATGATTTTCGTGACGGGCGGCGCGGGGTTCATCGGCGCCAATTTTGTGCTCGATTGGCTGTCTTCGGCAGAAACGACGGCAGAAGCGGTGCTCAACCTCGACAAGCTCACCTACGCGGGGAACCTGGAAAACCTCGCGACACTGGCAGGGGATGCGCGGCATGTTTTCGTGCACGGGGATATCTGCGACCGGGCGCTGGTCGACCGTCTCCTGGCCGCGCACAAGCCGCGCGCCATCGTGCATTTTGCGGCGGAAAGCCATGTCGACCGCTCGATTCACGCTCCCGGCGATTTCTTGCGGAGCAATGTCGAGGGGACCTTCACCCTCCTGGAAGCCGCGCGCGCCCATTACGCCACGCTGGATGACAGGGAGAAGGCGGCGTTTCGTTTCCACCATGTCAGCACCGATGAGGTCTACGGCAGCCTCGCGCCGGATGCCGCGCCGTCCGCCGAGGGATGCCCCTACGCGCCGAACAGTCCCTATTCCGCGAGCAAGGCGGCGTCCGACCATCTCGCGCGCGCCTGGCACAAGACCTATGCCCTGCCGGTGACGGTGAGCCACTGTTCGAACAACTACGGACCCTTCCATTTTCCGGAAAAGCTGATCCCGCTCATCATCATCAACGCGCTCGCCGGCAAGCCCCTGCCGATCTACGGCGATGGCTTGCAGGTGCGCGACTGGCTGCATGTCGGCGACCATTGCGCCGCGATCCGCCGTATCCTGGCGGCGGGAAAACCGGGAGAAACCTACAACATCGGCGGCAAGAACGAGATGACCAACCTGGATATCGTGCGTCAGGTCTGCGCCCTGCTGGATGTTCTCCACCCCCGCCCGGACGGCCTGCCTTACGCCCGGCAGATTGCGCATGTCGCCGACCGCCCAGGGCATGACCGCCGCTATGCGATAGATACCCGGAAAATCGAACGCGAACTGGGCTGGCAACCCGCCCGTACCTTTGCCAGCGGTCTCGAACAAACCGTGCGCTGGTATCTGCAACATGAGGACTGGGTGAGAAACGTGCAAAGCGGCGCTTACCGGGAATGGGTGGGGAAACATTACGGAAAACATTACGGAGAGATGGCATGAGCGGACGTTTTCTCTGGCTCCTGGGCCGCAGCGGACAATTGGGCAGCGAATTGCTGCACGCGCTGTTGCCGTTGCGCGCCATCCTGGGCGACATCGTCGCGCTCGACCGGCAGTCCTGCGATCTTTCCCGGCCCGCCGCGCTGCGCGGGCGCCTGCGGATGCTGGCGGAAAACCAGCCTCCCTGGGCCATCGTCAATGCCGCCGCCTATACCGCCGTGGATCGCGCCGAACGCGAAGCGGAACTTGCCTTCGCCATCAACGGCGAAGCGCCCGGCATCCTGGGAGAAATCGCCGCCGCCAGTGGCGCGCTGGTCGTGCATTATTCCACCGACTACGTCTTCGACGGCGAGAAAAAAGAACCCTACCGGGAAGACGATGAGCCGCACCCCTTGAATGTCTATGGGCAAAGCAAGCTGATGGGGGAACGCGCCCTGTGGGAAAGCGGCGCGCGCTACCTGATCTTTCGCACCTCCTGGGTTTTCGGAGCGCATGGCGACAATTTCCTGAAAACCATGTTGCGCCTCGCCACCGAACGGGAAACCCTGGCCGTGGTCGCCGACCAGCATGGCGCTCCGACTTCGGCCGCCTTCCTCGCGAACGTCACCGCGCGCCTGCTGGAGCAATGCTACCGGCGTCCCGACAATTTCCCCCTCGGCCTCTACCATCTCAGCGCCTCCGGCGCGACATCCTGGTATGGTTATGCCGCCTATGTCTTCGCCGCCGCCCGCGCCCAGCGCTATCCGCTCAAATTGCTCCCGGACGGCCTCATTCCCCTCGCCGCCAGCGATTACCACACGCACGCCATGCGCCCGGCCAATTCCCGCCTGGACTGCACGCACTTCAAAACGACCTTCTCCTATAACCCGCCTCCCTGGCAGCAAGGCGTGGAAGCGATGCTGCCGGAAATACTGCGTCAAGAAACCCTGTAGTTAAAATTGCTTACAGAAAGCGCTGGCGATCGCTTATAAAGTAGGGAAAGAAACGAATCCTGCGGGAAGGGGAAAACAAGATGAAAACGATGGCATGCTTTCTAATTTTGTGCGCGTTGGGCGTCTTTCCGGACATGGCCTCCGCGCAGGTTTTTCGCTGCCTCGAAAAAGGCAAGGTGACCATTTCCACCTCCCCTTGCCCGACCGGCGCGAAAGCCACGGAAATCGTCGCCGAACCGGGGGCGGCGGAGAGGGCGGCGGCGGCGAAACAGGCCGCGGATGAAGAAGTGGCGCGCCTGAAGGAAAAGGTCGAACTGATGGCGCGCGAACGCCATGAACGCGAAGCCGCTTACGCCGCCGAGCGTCAGGCAAGAAGGGAAAGGGCGGAGGAAGCGGAACGGGAACGGGCAAGACAAACGGTAACCGAACCAGAGCGCACCACGGTCACTACCCTGCCCTACCCCTATCCTTATCCGGTCGTCCTGCCGTCGCGCGGTTTTCCCTCCTACACCCCGCCGCACAGCGTCAGGCCCGGCGGTACACATGGCGGGCCACCCGGCGTCCTCCGTCCATCCCAGCCCATTCGCCCGCAACAACCCGGCGTATCCATCACGATCCGGCGCTGACCGCGGGGTTTCAGGGATCAGGGATCAGAAGAAGCAAACCGAATACACCGGCTACTGACCACTGACTACAAAGCGCGCGACGCGCGCTTTGTCCTCCGTCTTCTGTCTTCAGTCCTTTGGTCAGGTCAGGCTCTGCCGGCGCAGGGTTTCTCCGTTCCAGGACAGTGTTTCGCCGCGTTCTTCCGACCAGTCGGAGAGCACCCAGCGTTCGACGCAGATTCCGTCCACGATGTGCTCGTGCCGGGCGGGGCGGTGGGTGTGTCCGTGGATGAAGGTGGCGTAGCCGTGCTGGCGGAGGAAATCGTCCGTCGCGCCGGGGGCGAGGTCGGTCAGGTAGGCGGGCTTCCTGTTTTTTTCCATCAGGCTTTGCTGGCGCAGGGCGGCGGCGAGGCGGCGGCGTTCGGGCAGGGGTTTTTGCAGGAAATCCGCCTGCCATGCCGGGGCGCGGGTCTGGGCGCGGAATTGCTGGTAGGCGAGATCGTTCGCGCACAGGCTGTCGCCGTGCGAGAGGATGAATTGCCATTGCGGCGTGGAAAGCAGGTAGGGATCGGGGAGCAGGGTCAGGCCGGCTTGCCGGGCGAAGTCCGCGCCGAGGAGGAAGTCGCGGTTGCCGTGCAGGAAGAAAAGGCGCAGGCCCGCGTCGCTCGCCGTTTTGAGCGCGCTGGCGATGCTCGCGGCGAAGGGGCTGTCGTCATCGTCGCCGATCCAGGTGTCGAAAAGGTCGCCGAGTATGTAGAGGGCGTTCGGCTCGCCGTTTTCCGGCGGCGCGATGGCGGCGAGAAAGGCGCGAAAGAGGGCTTCGATGCCGGGAGTCTGGGGCGACAGATGCAGGTCGGAGATGAAATGGAGCACGGGAAGCCTCAGCGCCAGCGATTGATCGCGTCCCGCGTTTCCCGCGCCGCCCGGCGCGCGGACTGGGGATAGGTTTCGCCGGGGGTTTCGGTTTCCCCATCCCCGGCATAGAGGATGGCGCGTGAGGAATTGAGCACCAGGCCGGTTCCTCGCGCGGTTTTTCCGGCTTGCACCGTTGCCGCGATGTCGCCGCCCTGCGCGCCGATGCCGGGGACGAGGAGCGGCATGTCGCCGACGAGTTCGCGGACGCGCGCGATTTCCTCGGGGAAGGTCGCGCCGACGACGAGCGCGATCTGGCCCTGCGCGTTCCATTCTTGCGCGGCCAGCCGGGCCACCCGTTCGAACAGCCGTTCTCCGCCGCCGACGGGGAGGAATTGCAGGTCGCTGCCGCCGGGGTTGGACGTGCGGCAGAGCAGGATTACGCCTTTTTCCGGATAGGCGAGGTAGGGTTCCAGGGAGTCGCGCCCCATGTAGGGATTCACGGTCACGGCATCCGCCCGGTAGCGTTCGAAGGCTTCCACGGCGTATTGCCGGGCCGTCGCGCCGATGTCGCCGCGCTTGGCGTCGAGGATCACCGGAATGCCCGGATGCCGCTCGTGGATGTGCCCGATCAGGCGTTCCAGCGCCGTTTCGGCGCGTTGCGCGGCGAAATGGGCGATCTGCGGCTTGAAGGCGCAGACGAGATCGGCGGTGGCGTCCACGATGGCGGCGCAGAAGGTGAAGAGGGCATCAGGATCTTCTCGCAGGCAGGCCGGGAAGCGGGCGGGATCGGGATCGAGGCCCACGCAGAGGAGGGAATCGTTTTTCCGCCAGGCGGCGGCAAGGCTTTCGGCGAAGGCGGGCATCATGGCTCCAGGACGAAATCGGGCAGGAAACGGCGAAAGACCGCGGGCAGGCGGCAGTTTTGCAGGCTGCGCTGCGTAAACAGATAGCGGCCGTCGCAGATGAAGCCCAGCTCCTGCCAATCCACTTCCCGGTTCAACAGCGCGACGATGTCGTTCAATTCCCTTTTGGAAAGGCCGGCCTTGCGGGGAAAGAGGGCGAGGATGGCGCCGTCGAAATGCGGGCTGGCGTGCAGGAAAAAGGGCGCGCTCCGGCGCGTCTTGCCATTGACGTAGATGCGGGGACGGTCGTTGATCGGGAGCCTGCGTCCCCATTGCCACCAGTTGTTTTCGTCGAAGAAACGCACCTTGCGTTGCAGGAGGCGTTCCTTGTGCGCGGCCAGGTGCGGATGCGGCAGGTCGTAGAACATGCGCCGGGTCTGGCCGGTTTCGGCCGTCCGGGAATACACCACCTCCAGGTTGCCTTCCGGATGCACGAAAAGATCGTCCGCGCCGGAAACGCCGCCTACCCGGACTTCGAAAAGGTCGGCAAACGGCAGGGCGTAGTCCTGCGAGAGGAACATCAGTTGCCCGGCAACCTCGCAAAAGCGGCGGCCGTCGTGCATATTCCGGTCGGCGCGCCCCTTCTCGAAACGGAAAATGGCGCAGTTGGGGAGATAGCCGCTGAAGACCCGGCGGTCCCCGGTCTCGAAAAAATCCGTGATGCCGCCCTGCTCGTAAAGCCAGGCGTTCAGTTTCTTCGCCGCCGTGAGCTTGATGAATTCGCGCGGCACGATGAAAATCAGCTCGCCGCCGGGGTTCAGGTGGCGCACGCATTTTTCGATGAAAAACAGGAACAGGTTGCTGCGCCTGTCGAACAGGGAAGAAGCGAGCCGCGCCCGGGTGCTTTCCGGAATATCCTGGTAGCGCACGTAGGGCGGATTGCCGATGATGGTGTCGAAGCGCTCGCTTTCCGGATAGGTGAAGAAATCCCGCGCCTGGACGCCGGGCGGCGCGATGCGCGTGTCGATCTCGATGCCGACGCATTCGCCCTGCTCCTGGCGCAGGGGCAGGAAAAACGCGCCCTTGCCCGCCGAGGGTTCCAGCGTCCGCCCCCGGTTGCGGCGCAGGCCGAGCATGAAGTCGACGACGGCGGGAGGAGTGAAGACCTGGCCCAGGTTTTCTACGTTGTCTATGTTATCTGCGTTAAGGGTTGGGATTGAGATTGACACGGAAGGGAAGAATGGGTGAAGCGGACGAGGGGCAAAAGAGGAAGAAGCGGGCAAAATGAAATCGCCTGGAAAACGGCGCTTTCGCCTTGCCCGATGACGATGCGCGGATCGTTCAGCCGTTCTTGCTCGTGCACAGCATGGTGGCCTCGCCTTCGATGACCACCTTGCCGCCCACGGTGCAGACCGTTTCCAGGACCACGCGCTTTTTCTCCACGATGACTTCCTTCACCGTGGCGGTGGCCGTCACGGTATCGCCGGGACGCACGGGAGCCTTGAATTTCAGGGTTTGCCCCATGTAGATGGTGCCGGGGCCGGGCAGGCGGTTGCCGAGCACGGCGGAAATGAGGCCGGCGGAAAGCATGCCGTGCGCGATCCGGCCGCCGAACATGGTGGTCTTGGCGAATTCCTCGTTGAGATGCACCGCGTTGGTATCGGTCGAGACACCGGAAAAAAGCACGATGTCGGCGTCGGTGATGGTCTTGGAAATACTGGCGTTCATGCCGGGTTGCAGATCTTCGATGTCGAAACCATTCTGGGCGTTCACGGTTCACTCCTCTGGTTGATTGAAAACCCGTGCATTATATCGCCGATGCGGCCAGGAAGGATAAGGCTTGGTCAGTGCGCCGCTTCCATGCGCCGGATGCGCGGCAGGACATCCTTGAGCGCCTCGCGGGCGCGGGCAGTGTCGTAATCGGTTTGCAGTCCCGTCCAGAAACCGTCGCTCATGCCAAAAAAGGCGGACAGGCGTAAACCCGTATCGACTGTCACCGCCCGCTTGCCCGCGACAATCTCGCCGATGCGCCGCTGCGGAACACTGATTTCCTTCGCCAGACGGTATTGCGTGATGCCCATCGGTTTCAGGAATTCTTCCAGCAAAATCTCGCCGGGATGAGGATAAGGAATTTCACGTGGCATTTTCATTCTCCTTTAGTGGTAATCCACGATTTCAACGTTCTCCGCCTGTCCGTCCGCAAAATCGAAGCAGATGCGCCACTGTTCGTTTATGCGAATGCTGTATTGGCCTTCCCGGTCGCCAGAAAGACGATGAAGCCGGTTGCCCGGTGGAACGCGCAAATCATCCAGCGTGTCTACCCGGTTCAGCACAGCCAGCTTGCGTAACGCGCTCTTCTCGATATTGGCAAACCTCACCACGCGACGACCATTGAAAAGCGCCTCGGTATCGGAGCATCGAAAACTCGTAATCATGAATTTGATACTATCGACATACGTTAGTATTGTCAAGCGTCTCTGTTCCTTGGCTTCAATCCTCGCAAACTGGACGGCGGCAAGATCAAAGGGCCGGGCACGGGCACGTCGAATAGCATCGACGCGCTCGCCGAAGAAGGCAGCTTCATCATGCCCGCCGATTCGACGAAGGCGCTTGGCCTGGATCAGGGCTTCGGCTTCAACCCGGAGATGGCCGCGCAACAAGCGCCGCAACCCGGCCTTGGATTTGGCGGTCAGGACAATGCGGTGCCGATCCGGGTATCGAATGGTGAATTCGCCTTTACCCCGGAAGAGGTCTATCAGGTTGGCTTGGCCGTGCTGCGCCGCTGTTCCTTGATTTGCGATGCTGCGCATCGTGGGGGGACGAATGTCGGATTGCGCCTTCGGCTTATCCAACCTCCAAAACCTACGAAACCGACACCATGTCCTCCCTTCGAAGGCCTTCGAAGGTGAGCGGGAATCCCCGTCCCGATGGTCATGCTATCATCCTGTATCTCTTCCCAGGAGGACATCATGAACGGCTCCGCCCCACGCGATGAAAACACCTACCGCTTCATCCTGGATGAAAGGACGAGGAAACTAAATCTCCTGAATGACAGCACGGGAAAGGTCTGTCTGAAAATAATCCTCTTCCTGTTCATCGGCTCTTTTTCGATCGTGGTGGGCTTGTATGCCATTGCTTTCCTGTTCATCGTGCCATCCACGCATTTCCTGGAATCATTGGACCTATGGATCAGGTTTTATCAATCCATCGTCATGGATTTCCTCCTGAGTCCAGATAAGGGTTTCCTATGGTTCCTGCTGCTTGTCGGAGTTGCGTTCCTGCATTCCCATGCCAGGAAGATCGGTATCGTCGCGGACAAAAAGGGCATAACCTTCAATAGCTTTTTGTTTCTCGATATCGGAAAGCATTATGAATGGCATGAGTTCGCGCAAATCCGCCGCAGCCATTTTCGCGGCAATGAGGTGATCGTATTCATCGACCGCTATGGCAAGAGTTTTCGCATTCAATTCGGCAAGGAAACCGCGCAAAGCCAAAGGCCGGGATTCTTTTCCTGGTTTTTTTCCAGCTTCCATTCGCACTGGAAAGGAGAAATCCCCAGGCCATTCGTCGGCGACGGGCATCCGTTTTCCCTGCCGGAAATCATCGAGAAATTCCATGCTCCGGTAACGCCGCTGGACGAAGCGGAGAGAAAGAAAATCCCGGCCTTGACGGGACTTTTCTCCTGGGATGTCGGCATCGCGGGCCGGGCCGGTCATCTGGTATTGGCCGCCCTGTGCATGGCGCTCCTGAGCTTCGTTCTTTACAACCAGGGCATGGATTTCTTTCTGCTGGAAACTTGGCAAAGCCGGGGCTTGATCCTGGTCTGTTGGCTGGCGGGTGGCCTGGGTTTCGTTTTTTCCTGGCGCTATCTACGGGACTTGCGGCAAAAGGAAAGCTGGGAAGCCGCCTGGATCGTCTCCCTTTCCTTTGCCGCCTGCCTGTGGTTCCTGGTCACATCCATCGCATCCCTGTTGCCGGTGTATGGAGAGACGCGGCAGGAGGCGTTTTTCGTCGTGCGCGCGCCAGATGGGCTGTATGAAGCCAGCCGGCAATACTGGCATTCCGTCAATGAACCCGACCGCCTTTCGTTCTGGGTGAAGATTCCCCGCGAACGGCGCCAGTACGATCCTGGCGCGCAGCGGGAATTCACCATTCATCACGGCCCGCTGGGACTGCATGCCATGCCGTTGTCCGAGATCGAGCCTCTGTGGACGAAGGAATGACGCGCTATTCGCCCAATGTTTCCGCATCCGCCGCAATCCCCGCCCTTGCGAGCAAAACCACGGCGGAACGCCAGGCCAGTTGGGCGGCGGCGGGGGCGTTCGTCAATTGGGCGGAAACGATGGCGCCATCCAGGAGCAGGGAGAGTTGCGCCGCCATGTGGTTCGCGCTTTCCCGGTC
>JAITDH010000094.1 GCA_031282665.1 Zoogloeaceae bacterium
CACCGGCTGGCGGAGATACGGCGGCGCGGCAAATATCTCCTCTTCCACTGGCCGACGGCGGGCGGCTGGCTGATCCTGCACCTGGGCATGTCCGGCAGCCTGCGCCTGGTTCCCGGCGATGGCGGCAATGACGAAAATGATGGACTCGGCGCGCCGCCCGGCAAGCACGATCACTTCGACCTGGTTTTCCCGCAAACCATCCTGCGTTTCAAGGACCCGCGCCGTTTCGGCCGCATCGACTGGCAACCGGGCGAAGACCCGCTCGTCCATCCACTCCTCGCCTCGCTCGGCATGGAACCCCTCTCGCCCGGTTTCACGCCCGCATGGCTGGCCGGAGCGCTCGCCGGACGCAGGTCGCCGATCAAGCCCCTGCTCATGGATGCGCGTTTCCTGGTGGGCGTCGGCAATATCTACGCCTCGGAAAGTCTCTTTCGCGCCGGAATTTCCCCTCTGCGCGCCGCCGGGAAAATCGGCAAGCAACGCCTGGAAAAGCTGGCCGCCGCCATCCAGGAAACCTTGCGGGAAGCCATCGCCGCGGGCGGCAGCAGCCTGCGCGATTACGTGCATAGCGACGGCGGCGCGGGGAGTTTCCAACTCCACGCCGCCGTTTACGGTCGGGCCGGCCAGCCTTGCCCGCGCTGCGGCACTGCGCTGCGCCGCATCCTCCAGTCCGGCCGCGCCAGCTTCTATTGCCCGCGCTGCCAGAGGTGATAAGGTAATAAAGGTGACGAACTCGCCGCCGCTCAGAAATCCGCCGTATCCGGATGAGGGCCGATGCGGTTCGCGGGGGCGTCCAGGGTGGCGATTCGCGCCAGGTCTTCGGCGTCCAGGGTGAAGTCGAAGACGGCGAAGTTTTCCGCCATGCGTTTGGCGTGGACGGATTTCGGGATGACCAGCAGTTGCTGGTCGAGATGCCAGCGGATGATGATCTGCGCGGGCGTCCGGTCATGTTTGCGCGCGATGGCGGCGATGATGGGGTTGCCGATCAGGGCGCCCTGTCCGAGCGGGCTCCAGGATTGGGTGAGGATGCCATGCCGGGCGTGGAAGGCGCGCAGTTCCGGCTGGGTGAAATCGGGGTGCAGCTCGATCTGGTTGACGGCCGGGACGACGCCGGTTTCCCCGATGATGCGCTCCAGGTGGGAAACCTGGAAATTGGAGACGCCGATGGCGCGCAGGCGCTTTTCTTCCAGGAGGCGCGCGAGCGCCTTCCAGCTTGGCAGGTAGAGCGCCTTCTTCGGCGCGGGCCAGTGGATCAGGTAGAGATCGACATAATCGAGCGCCAGGCGCTTCAGGCTGGCGTCGAAAGCGCGCAGCGCGCTGTCGAAACCCTGTTCGTCGTTCCACAGCTTGGTGGTGAGAAAGATCTGTTCGCGCGCCAGTCCGGTCAGCGCGAGACCGCGTCGCAGACCTTCGCCGACGCCGGTTTCGTTGGCATAGACGGAAGCCGTGTCGATCAGCCGGTAGCCGGTTTCCAAGGCGCTTTCCACGCAGCTTGCCGCTTCGTCGGAGGGGGTTTGCCAGGTGCCCAGGCCAAGCTGTGGAATACTGACGCCGTTGTTCAGGGAGAGAAAGGGTTGTTGCATGGCAGTTCCTTCGGGTTGAGGTGGATGCGCAGGAGGGAAGGGAATGCCAGGATGATACGCCCTCGCTCATCCCTTGTCGTTTTCTCCGTCGAAAAAGGAGCAATCCAGATGGAGGTTCAGTTTTCTGGAACGGCAAAGCGGGCGAAAAGGCCGTCTGGATTGCCTAGCCCTTGCGAGCCAAGTTCGAGAAGTGCGGAGACGCTCAGTCGTCGATCCTGGCCGCCAGCCGGTAATGACGGTTGGCCGCCTCGGGTTCTTCCAGCGCGTCCAGGAGGCGCGCCAGGGAGAGGTGGGCGGCGCGGTTGTCGGCGATGGAGAGCGAGGCTTCCAGATAGCCCCTGGCCTTGCCCCAGAGTTTTTGTTTTTCGCACATCCGCCCGAGGGCCAGGAGGAGGGTGGCGTCATGCGGACGTTCGCGCAGCCAGTTTTCCGCGCGAGCGATGCGGGCGGTCAGCGCCTTGCCCGTCGGCGCGGCAAGCTGCCCGTAGAGGGTGATGAGCTCCGGCAGCCATTCGGCGGATGGGTCGGAAGGTCCGTTGGCGGCGGCGGCGCTTTCGACGGCGGTTTCCACAGCGGTTTCCAGGATAGCGGCAGCGGCGTCCGTTTCCCCGGCGCGCGCCAGGCCGCGGGCGGCGGAAAGCGCGAGGGGCGGGGTGCGCTCCCTTTCCGGCAGGGCGTGGAAGTATTCGAGCAGTTGCGCCATGTCGCCTTCCCGCTGGCGCAGGGCTTCCTGATGCGCCTTGCGCCGGATTTCCCGCGCGACGGCGGCGTTCATGCCGCCGCGCTTTTCCAGTTGCCGCACCAGTTTCAGGACGGCGGGGATGTCGCCCAGGCCCTGGCGGCAGCGCAATTCCAGGCGCAGGGCGGCGATATGGCGGCCATGCCGCTTGTGCAAGTCCTGCAAATGGGCGAGCGCCTGCTGGTGGCTGCCCATTTCCAGCGCCATTTCCGCGCCGATCATGTCGGCGGCGATTTCCGCCTGCGCGCCGGCCGCGCGGGCGCGTTCGAGCCAGAGGGCGGCTTTTTCCTCTTCCCGCATGCGCTGCGCGGCGCGGGCGGCGATCAGGGCGGCGGTGCCCGTCAACTGCCCCGCCTGCCAGACGCGTTCGGCGGCGCGCAGCGAATGTCCGTAGCGCCCGGAAAAGAGCAGGCGAATGGCCTCCTCGATGGTGGCGAGGGCTTCCTTTTGCTCGCGCGCTTCCCGCCAGGCCCGCGCGCGGGCGGGCAGGGAGAAGGCCGCTTGCAGACCGCGCCAGAAGCCGTAAAAAAGGACGAAGGAGGCGAGCAGGAGGAGGAGGAACAGATTGAGGGAAATCTCCACCCGCCAGGGATACAGGATGAAGAGGACGAAACCTTCGTTGTGCACCGACAGGGAGGCGGCGACCGCCAGCGCGACGAGGAAGACCAGCCAGAGAAGCGCGCGCATGGCTTAACGCTTTTCCCGGCCGGTCTTCAGATGCTGCATGGCATTCAGGCTGCCATGCAGATTGGGGAGGGCGATGGTGATTTCGGTGGCGGCCAGTTGTTGCAGGGCGGAAAGCGCCGCCTGGGTCGGCTTGGCTTCCAGGTTGAAATAGCGTTCCAGCCAGGTTTGCGCGGCGAGGAGCTCGTTCCTGAACGTCCATTGGTCGTGCATCAGGAGGGCGAGGCGGGCGTTCAGGAGGCGCAGCTTCAGGTTTTCCCGCAGGATGCTGCTTTGTTCGACGGAGAGCAGCGCCGCTTCCTGCCGGTCGAAGCGCTGGATGCGCACCAGGCCCCGGATTTCCTGCCAGGCGTCGGCGACGAAGGCGTTCCATTTGTCCGCCCATCCCGCATCGTTTTCCGCTTCCTCCGGAGCTTCCGGATCTTTCTCCTTGCCGCTCTGCTCCTGCGCCACGACATCCAGCGCGAGCGGCAGGCGGTCGATGCTGACGATGACGTTTTCCAGCCGCAGGCTCATCCCCGCGACATCGACGAAAGGCGTTGCCCGCAGGGTTTCCAGGTCGCTCGCCAGGGCGCGCCGCAGGGGCAGGAAGCGGGGCTCCAGCCGTTGCAGGCGGCCGTCCGCCGCCTGCAGGGCGAGAATGGCGGCCTGCACGTTGCTCGACAGTTGCAACTGCTGCGCCGCGATGTGGATGTTCTGCTCCACCTCCGCCAGCAGCGCGTCGTCGCGGCTGGTGGCGGCCTCCTGATAGAGGTTCTGCAAGGCGGTGGCCTGGTCCTGGAATTCGCCCAGGCGCGCATCGAGCGCGCCGTAGTTGCGCTGCAATTCGGCCATGTCCTGCATCGACTTGTCGAGCAGGGTGCGCGCCTCCTGCATGGCGCGGTCGTTTTCCGCCAGGCGCTGGGCGAATTCCTGGCGCGCGCCGTTCAATGTCGAATGGATTTCCATCCATTGCCAGGCGACTCCGCCCAGCAGGAAGAGGGTGATCCAGAACCACGGGTTGCGCCAGAAACGGCGCGTATCGCGATAGGACGAAACCGGCAGGACGGGGAGAGGGGGAAGGGGAGTCTTGCTGCTCATATCTGCCAATTATAAGCGGACAATGCCGCGAGGAGGCCATCGTCACCGACCGGGGTACACAGGACGTGGCGAAAATGGGCATCATGGGCTTTTTCGGCAATGCGCGGATGCGGGGTGAAGAGCGGGATCGCCCGCAACGCGGGAAGGATATCCGGGCGCGTGTCGAACAGGGCCAGCAGATGTCGCAGGGCTTCGCTGCTGGAAAGCGTGAGCGCGGAGAAATGGCCGCCGGCCAGATGCGCGAGGAATTCCGCGCGCCCTTCCACTGGCGCGACGCGCTGGTAAACCGGCACGCAATGCACATTGGCGCCGCGCGCCGCCAGGGTTTCCGCGAGCAATTCGCGCCCGCCGTCGCCGCGAAAAATCAGCGCCTCCTGTCCGGCCACGCGGGCTGCCTCCAGTTCCGGCAATGCCAGGAGACCTTCGGAATCGAAGCGCAACGCGGGAAGCAGGCAATCCGTCAGCCCCGCTTCCGCCAGGGCGCGCGCCGTTCCCGGGCCGGTCGCCGCCACCCGCAGCGTCTTGGGCCATCCGCCGGCGATCAGAGCGGACAAGGCGGGCAGCGCATGGCGCACGGCATTGGCGCTGATGAAGATCGCCAGGCGGCAATGGGGGAGCAGCGCCGCCGCCCGCTGCAACGGCGCCGGGTCCGGATGGGGGAGGATTGCCAGCAGGGGAAAAAGATAGGCCGTCCCGCCCCGCTCCCGTATCCCGTCCGCCAAGGCCTGCGCCTGCTCGCGCGGACGGGTGACGACGATGGTTCGCTCCGCCAGGGGAAGGGAAACGGGCATTTTCGCCGCCGTTCGTCCGGTCTACCTGCCCCGAACCAGACATGCCAGACGCGCCAGGATGGCCGACGCGCCCTGCTTCCGCAGGATTTCCGCCAGTTGCCGCCCCAGTGCCTCGTCCTCGTCCGGAGCGCCGCGCAACTCGCCTTCCACGAATTCCCGGCCGTCGACGCTGGCGACGAAGCCGCGCAGGCGGAGCGTTCCGTCTTCCAGGGTTGCGTAACCGCCCAGGGGCAACTGGCAGGAACCGCCCAGGGCGCGGGAAAAGGCTCGCTCGGCCCGGACGCAATGCGCCGTCGTCCGGTCGTCCAGGGGCGCGACCCAGGCCATGACCTCCGGCCGGTCGGCGCGCGTCTCGATTCCCAGCGCCCCCTGTCCGGGCGCGGGCAGGAATTCCTCCGGCGGCAATACCGCCCTGATCCGCTCCCGCAAGCCCAAGCGAATCAGCCCGGCGGCGGCGAGGATGATGGCATCGTAGCGGCCCTCGTCGAGTTTTTTCAGGCGCGTATCGAGATTGCCGCGCAGGCTCTCGATCGTCAGATGCGGATAACGGCGGCGCAGGAGCGCCTCCCGGCGCAGGCTGGAAGTGCCCACCACCGCGCCGGCGGGCAAATCCCCCAGGGCGGCGCAACGATTGGAAAGAAAGGCGTCGAACGG
>JAITDH010000128.1 GCA_031282665.1 Zoogloeaceae bacterium
CAGTTTCACGCCCTGGCGCGGCTGGCAAAGGATATGCGCGTCGGCGACGCCCTGACCCTGCGGCGCGAACCGGACAATCGCTACGACGCGAACGCCGTGCGCGTGGAATGGAAGGGAGAGATGCTGGGCTATGTGCCACGCCGCGAAAACCGCGCCGTCGCCGCCGCCCTGGAGCGCGGCGAACCCCTGAGCGCGCGCATCTCCCGCCTCGACCCGGAAGCCGCAGACCCGTGGCAGCGCATGGAATTCGAGGTGTGGATCACGCTGTGAGGGATGCCGGGCCTGCGGCAATCCGGGCCGCAGGCATGGTTGAAATGTCGGATTACGCCTTCGGCTGGGTGCGAGGACAGAGGACAGGCGCTCGCTACGCTCGCTTTGTGGTCAGTGGATCAGTAGTCAGTTGGCGCAGGTCTTCTGATTACGGATTACAGACGACAAAGGCCGCGCCAGCGGCCGCTCTGTCCTCAGACAGGCATGACACCCTTGGTACTATCTGTTATCGTACCTTTTGGTTTTGGAGGTAGATCATGTGGATATGGCTTATCTTGATGGCGGTGTTGCTGATTGCGGAACTGGCGAGTGGCGCCCTGGTTTTTCTCTTTTCCGGCTTGGGGGCGCTGGCGGCCGCGTTGATGGCGAAGTTCCTGCCCGACAGCCTCGCGGCGCAACTGGCCGTGTTTTCCATTGCGACCATCGCGGGTCTGTTGCTGGCTTGGCGCAAGCTGAAAATACCGAAAGAAGCGCCGCCGGATGGCACCGAGGCCGACGGCCAGCAGGCGGAGGCAGCCGGCGAAGCGGACGGGCAAGGACATTTGCGCGTCCGCTACCGGGGCAGCGAATGGCCGGCGCAACTGGCGGATGTCTCCCGCAAGCCCCTGCCGACGGCGGGCGACAAGCTGCTCATCGTGCGCCAGGAAGGTTCCCTGTTGATCGTCGCGCCCGTTTCTTCCATTCCTCCCGTATCTTCTCCAACCGCTTGAAATTTTCTCCCGTTGCCAAGGAAAAATGATGAATGAAATAAACACCTTCTTTTTCGTCTTCGCCATCTTTGCCGTCATCGTCGTTGTCAAATGCATTTGCATCGTGCCGCAGCAGACCGCCTTCATCATCGAGCGCCTGGGGCGTTACCATTCGACGCGGACGGCGGGGCCGCGCTTCATCATCCCCTTCTTCGACCGCATCGCCTACCGGCATTCGCTCAAGGAAATCCCGTATGACGTCGATCCGCAGGTCTGTATCACCCGCGACAATACCCAGGTGCAGATCGACGGCATTCTTTACTATCAGGTGACCGATCCCCGGCAGGCGTCCTATGGCACGTCCAATTTCGAGATCGCCATCGAACAACTGGCCAAGACGGCGCTCCGCTCGGAAGCCGGGAAACGCGAGCTCGACCGGCTCCTGGAAGACCGCGAAACCATCAATCGCACCGTCGTGGCGGCGCTCGACGAGGCCAGCATGACCTGGGGCGTGAAGGTGCTGCGCTATGAGATCAAGGACATCGTGCCGCCGGATTCGGTGCTGCGCGCCATGCAACTCCAGATTACCGCCGAGCGGGAAAAGCGCGCGAAGATCGCCGAATCCGAAGGCGAGCGGCAAAAGGAGATCAATCTTGCCGAGGGCGAAAAGCAGGCGGCCATCGCCATTTCCGAGGGGCACATGACGGCGGCGATCAACAAGGCGAGGGGCGAGGCCGAGGCCGTGCGCCTGGTCGCCGAGGCCACGGCGGAGGCGGTGAAGGTGGTGGCAAAGGCGATCGAATCTCCCGGCGGCATGCAGGCGGTGAATCTGAAGGTGGCCGAGCAATATGTCGGCGCTTTCGGCAATATCGCCAAGGCGGGCACGACCCTCATCGTGCCGAGCAATCTCGCGGACATGTCCTCGCTGGTGGCGACCGCCCTGAAGGTGGTGCGTTCCGACGCAACGGGACAAAGTTGACGAGGCCGGCGAATCGGCTTGCCGGGCCGTTGTGTGTCTTCCTCTTTCCCCGATCGAATCCAGTAAATTTCAATTTCGCGCCCATGAATTTTCCCTCTCCCGCTTTTTCTTCTTCTCCCGCAACGCATCTTGCCGAAGCCAGGAGCCTGCTGCTCGACCCTTACGATCTTTCTTTCGCCGATTTGGAGCGAACCCTTTTTTCCATCATGCAACGCGGCGTGGATGACGCGGATTTGTATTTCCAGTATGCGCGCCATGAATCCTGGAGTCTCGACGAAGGCATCGTCAAGGCCGGCAGTTTCAATATCGACCAGGGGGTCGGGGTGCGCGCGGTGCGCGGGGAAAAGACGGCCTTCGCCTATTCCGATGACATCCGCCTGGCGGCGCTGGAAGGCGCGGCCGCCAGTGTGCGCGCGATCGGCACCGCCGGTCAGGCGGGAAGCCTGCCCGTCGCCCTGAAGACTGCCGCGTCGCCGCCGCCGTTATATGCCGGGGCGGACCCGCTGGCTTCGCTCGCCGCGCCGGAAAAGGTGCGCCTCCTGGAACGGCTGGAGAATTTCGCCCGCGCGGAGGACAGGCGCGTCGTGGAGGTCATGGCGTCCCTCGCCGGGGAATGGGAAGTGGTGCTCATCGCCCGCGCCGACGGTTGCCTGGCGGCGGATGTCCGCCCCCTGGTGCGGGTATCCATCAGTGTCATCGTGGAAGAAAACGGCCGCCGCGAGCAGGGTTCGGCGGGCGGCGGCGGGCGTCTCGACTATGCCTGTTTCAATGACGACCTCCTGCGCGATTACGCCCGCCGGGCGGTGCGGCAGGCGCTCGTCAATCTGGAGGCGCGCCCGGCGCCGGCGGGACAGATGACCGTGGTGCTCGGTCCCGGCTGGCCCGGCATCCTGCTGCACGAGGCCGTCGGACACGGGCTGGAAGGCGATTTCAACCGCAAGGGAAGTTCCGCCTTTTCGGGCAGGGTCGGCGAACGGGTCGCCGCGCCGGGGGTGACGGTCGTCGATGACGGCAGCCTGGCGGACCGGCGCGGTTCCCTCACCATCGACGACGAGGGCCATCCGACCGGCGCCACGGTGCTGATCGAGGACGGCATCCTGAAAGGCTATATGCAGGACCGGCTCAACGCCCGCCTGATGGGAACGGCCAGCACCGGCAACGGCCGGCGCGAATCCTTTGCCCATATTCCCCTCCCTCGCATGACGAATACCTACATGCTGGCGGGACGGCACGCGCCGGAGGAAATCCTGCGCTCGGTCAGGAAGGGCATTTACGCGGTCAATTTCGGCGGCGGGCAGGTGGACATCACCAGCGGTAAATTCGTGTTTTCCATGAGCGAGGCCTATCTGATCGAGGATGGCCGTCCCACCGCGCCGATCAAGGGCGCCACCCTGATCGGCAACGGCCCGGAGGCATTGACCCGCATCGCCATGATCGGCAACGACATGCGCCTCGACCCTGGCGTCGGCTCCTGCGGCAAGGAAGGGCAAAGCGTCCCGGTCGGCGTCGGCCTGCCCACGATCCGGCTGGACGGCATCACTATCGGAGGCACCCAGGGGTAAGACATGAACCTGCGACGCTGGTGGGACGATTTCTGCTACGACCTGGAAACGGAGGCCAGGCGGCTGGTGCGCCTTTTCCTGCGCCCGACGACCTGGGTCGTCATCATCGCGCTGCTCGCCTTCGCGCTCGAACTTTACTTCGGGATGATCGTCGCCCTGCGCTACGACGGCCTCATGCACCTGCTCGGCGTGTCGACCCTGCATTGCCGCGTCCTGGAAAACTGGCAATATCTCGTCATCATTTACGTCCTCTTCGCTTCCGGCGTGGCGCTGCTGTATTGCCTGGGCAATTTCGTCTCCTGGGCGCGGGCGCGCGAGCATCGGCAGCAATACCCCGAAGAGGCCCGCCGCCTCGCCTGGCTGACCTTTTCCTGCGCGGTCGCGGTGGAATGCATCGGCGGTCTGGCGATCTGGCTGCTGTTGCGCTGGTGTTGATGTTGTCTGAAGAATGGATTGCTGGCGTCAGTTTTTGCGTGTGTCATATGCTGTTTTCCATTCTTTCGCCAGTGCAGGAATGCGTTCAATTACCTCACGGCCAAACACGATTTCATCGACATATCCCATATGAAGCATGTCGATCATACGGCACAAGTATGAGCGCCCACATTCCCACCATGTGTAGTAGTCGTCTATGAAAAGAATATGCTGAATCTTGCGCTGGGCGGCAGTTTCAAGTTCCTCCAACTCCATGCCATCCAACAATGTTTCGTAAACTCCGTCCGCAACGCGGCTACCGAATGTCGTGGTGTAGTAATACTCTTTGATTTCCCAAATGGCAATGGGGTTAACGACGGACGGGAATGCGCCATCCACGCGCCGTGAAAGGGTGCGTTGCGGCATCGAGTCATGCGTCATGGTTGTTAGACTGCGCGGATCGTAATCGCA
>JAITDH010000180.1 GCA_031282665.1 Zoogloeaceae bacterium
ATGCCGGAATGGTCCGGGTTTTTCATTAAATCCGTCTTGCGAATTCACCTATTGCCGCCATGCAAAAAGACAATTGGCCTTCATCCGGCGATTTTCCCCATAATGACCACGTATCGAACGATTCTGCCGAACGATCCTGCTGTAACCGGCAAGCAAAAAATACCCCAACCCCAACGCCTCCAGGGCGGGAAAGCCTCCTCGGCTCCCCGCCCTGAGTTTTTTCCGGCCTGTTTTCTCCAGCCTGCACGCGAACCGCGCCTCAGCCGCGACCTATACCGGTTCCGTTCCTTTCACCGCGTCGGCCAGTACGTTTGTCGCCCACTGATTCAGACTTTCCCCGGCGGCTTTTGCCGCCGCGAGCGCGGCGCAATGGACGGCGGGCGATACACGCAGCATCAGGCGGCCGCTTGCCGGTTTTTCCGGGTCTTTGCCCAGCGCCGCGCAGTTTTCGATATAGGCATCCACGGATTCCCGAAATGCTGCCTCGAATTCGGCCACGCTTTCCCCATGGAACACGATCTTGTCCCGAATACCGGACAGTCTGCCAACGAGCAGATGATCCTCCGCATCGTATTCCATCGCCGCCGCATAGCCTTTATAAGATAGATGGTTCATGGGGTTACTCCAATTTCCTTCAAAAATTCACGCGTCGCCAGTACGCGATAGCGCAGGGCTTCCTTTTTCGGATGCGGCCGGTGTACCTGCAAGGCCAGGCCATCCCGCATGAACATCACGGCAGAGCCGCCACGCTCCGCTTTTACGCAGCCTAGCGCGAGAAGCAAGGATTCGATGCGCGACCATTCGATCGTTCCGCATACGGGATCGGAAAAAATGGCCGCCAGCGTCTTCCTGTGTTTTGCGTTCATGCGCTTACGCTAATAGAGAGATTGCAAAAACGCAAGCATTTCGGGCAGTTTACGGAGTAAACAACATTGCCCTACCCGCCCCGTGCTTCCTCCAGCGCCCTGCGCAGTCCTGCCTCATCAAGGAAGTGGTGGCAGATTTCCCGTTCTCCCAGCAGCAGCACCGGCACCAGTTCGTCGTAGCGCGCTTCCAGCGCCGGGTCGCTGTCGGCGTCGAGGACTTCCAGGCGGGCGCCGTATTCGGCGACGAGCGGCCTGGCCGCCGCCTCCATGTCGTGACAGAGGTGGCACCAGGCGCGGCTGATCAGGGTGACTTCAATCACCGATGCCCTTGATGGTGACGAATATCTGCTGCTCGCCCCGTCGCACGAGGAGGGTGACGTTGGCGTTCTTCCCCAGCGGGGCGAGGAGCTTGTTGAACTGCGCGATGCTCTTGGCTTCGTGGCTCACACCCTGGTTGACCAGGGCCAGGATGATGTCGCCGACGCGCAGGTCGGCGCGGGCGACGTTGTTGCGGATTTCCTCGATCAGCAGCCCGCCGGCAAGCCCCAGGCGTTTCTTCTGCTCGGCGGAAAGCTCGCTGACGATCAGTCCCAGGCGCATCGCTTCGCGATCCGTCTTCGGGGCGCGCTCGCTTTTCACCGGGGCGACGCTTTCTTCCTGGATTTCATCCACGGTCAGGGTAATTTCGCGGCTGGCGCCCTTGCGCCAGAGTTGCACCTTGACCTTGCTGCCCGGACGGGTGGCGGCGACGATGCGCGGCAGATCGCCGGAACGGGTGACCGGCTTGTTGTCGAAACGCAGGATGACGTCGCCGGGCTCGATCCCGGCCTGCGCGGCGGGACCGCCTGTTTCCACGGCATTGACCAGGGCGCCCGCCGGTTTTTCCAGGCCGAAGGATTCCGCCAGTTCGCGGGTGACTTCCTGGATGACGACGCCGATCCGCCCGCGGCTGACCCGACCCGTGGCGCGCAACTGGCTTTGCACGTCCATCGCCACGTCGATCGGAATGGCGAACGACAGGCCCATGTAGCCGCCGCTCCGGCTGTAGATCTGCGAATTGATGCCGATGACCTCGCCATTCAGGTTGAAGAGCGGGCCGCCGGAGTTGCCGGGATTGACCGCGACATCGGTCTGGATGAAGGGAACGTAGTTTTCCTGCGGCAGCGAGCGTCCCTTGGCGGAGACGATGCCCGCCGTGATCGAGTTTTCGAAGCCGAAGGGCGAACCGATGGCGGCGACCCATTCGCCGACCCGCAGTTTTTCGGGATCGCCCAGCCTGGCGGCGGGCAGGTTGTTCGCCTCGATCTTCAGCAGGGCCACGTCGGTGCGCTTGTCCGCGCCGATGATGCGGGCGCGGAACTCGCGCTTGTCATTCAGGCGCACATTGACTTCATCGGCGGATTCGACGACATGGGCATTGGTCAGGATATAGCCGTCGCTGCTGATGATGAAGCCGGAACCGAGGGAGCGGCTTTCCGATTCACGCGGGATACCGGGTAGGCCGCGCGGCATGAAGCGGCGGAAGAATTCGCTCATCGGGTCGTTTTCATCGAAGGGGAAAACGGGCGTTTCGGAACGGCGGATGATCTGGGTGGTGCTGATATTGACCACCACCTTGCCCTGCCGCTCGGCGAGATCGGCGAAATCGGGCAGGGATGACGCGGCGGGCGTCTGCGCCAGGGCGTGCCCCGGCGTCAGCAGGGGAAGGGAAAGGACGAAAAAGAAAGCAAAAACGGATTTCACTGCGCGGAAAGATGGCATCGTTTTTCTCCAGTTTGTGGCAGGATTTTCGCAATATAAGGTTCGCTGGCGGTTTTTCCAAGAGGCAAGGGGGTGGGAGGCGGGCAGGACGGACGCGCCAGCCTGGACAGCGCCCCCCAGGCGAGCAAGAGGCCGAGCAATCCGCCCGCCAGCGCGCCAATTTCTCCCGCCAGCGCATCACCCGCCAGCGCGCCCGCGATCAACGCGAGGAGCGGCACGACATAGGCCAGGGTGGCCTGCCGGGACAATCGCCCGGCGGGCAGGACGACGATCACCGTGTCGCCCGGCCGCGCGCCCGTTTCGTTCTTCACCCGGAAGCGGCGCGCACGGGCAAACAGGTGCGCCAGATGGACATCCCCGCAGCCGCCTTCTTCATGGCAGCGTCCGCAGCCCCCGTCCAGCGGCTCCACGCTCGCGTAGCCATCGTTTTCGAGGGCGACGAGGCGCATGATCCGCTCATGCGGCGCATCGTCGCGGTGGGCGGCGTGAAATTCCTCGCCCGTCATCATCGTGTTTCCCCGTATTGCAGCGCCAGCCGCCGCACGCCTTCCAGCGCCAATTGCGGCGTCAGGCGCAGGGGCAGGCGGGAAAGCAAGGGGGCGAGAAGAGGAGCCGCGCCGCCGGACAACAGGCAGACGGCTGCCTCCGGCAAGCGCGCGAAGGCGCGCTCGATGGCGCCGGCGCTGGCTTCCAGGCAACCGGCGGCGATGGCGCTGGCGGTGTCGGTAGGGAAAGCGGAACCGGCCGGCAAGGAATTCTCTTCGGGAATCAGCGGCAGCCGCGCGGTGCCCTCGGCAAGCGCGGCCTGCATCATGGCGACACCGGGCAGGATCATGCCGCCCAGGAAACGCCCCTCGCCATCCAGCGCATCCAGCGTGGTGGCCGTGCCCGCCGTGACGACGAGGCAGGGACGGGATTCCAGCGCGCGCGCGCCGATCAGGGAACACCAGCGGTCGATGCCCAGGGTGGCGGGACGCGCATAGCCATTTTGCACGCCGCCGGCGGCCTCCGCGCTGTTCAGGAAATGCGTCGGCAAGCCGCCCAGCGCATCCAGCAACGCCGCCTCCTTTTCCTTGTCGACCACGCTGGCAAGAAAAGCGGCCTGGGGACGATAGGTCGCCAGTCCACTTTCCAGCCCGGCCAGTTGCGCCCATTCCAAAGCGCCCTGCGCCCGCCAGCCGGCGGCGTCGGCCATGCCCCATTTCAGGCGGCTGTTGCCCGCATCCAGACAAAGGATCATGGCGCGCTTCCCGTCGCCGGACGCAGGCTCAGGTCACCGGCGAAAAAACGCTCGAGACCCCGCGGCGTCTCCAGCAACAGCGCGCCATCCGCATCCACTCCCCGGCAGATGCCCTCGGCGTGGAAGCGGCCGTTTTCGCCCAGCCGCACCGGCCGGCCCTGCCAGAGATGACGCGCCTGCCATTCGTCACGCAGGGCGGCAAAGCCCTCCGCGGTGAAGATATCGAGCGTCCGCGCCAGTTCGGCCAGCAAGGCGGCCAGGAGCGCGTGGCGTTCCGGCGGGGCGGCGCAGCAGTCGGCCAGGCCGGCCGTTTGCTGTCCGGGCACCGTTGGCGCGCAAAGATTGAGACCGATGCCGATGACCGCCGCCATCCGGTTAGCTGGCGCATTGACCAGTTCCAC
>JAITDH010000001.1 GCA_031282665.1 Zoogloeaceae bacterium
CTCCCCATTCACCTCGGCAAGACCAGGATGTACGGCCTTTATGCCACCCTCGCCTACAACGGCACGGATTACGGCTTGAGCAATTTTGCCGCCCGCGAGTACGGCAAGCCACTGGATCAGCTTTCGCCCATGCAGGCGGCCAATACCGTAGCCATTACCAGTGCCCCTGCGTTCTATCACCGGAATCGTGGCGGCCTGGCTCGACGGGCAACGATGCTGTTGTCGCGCGCCGGGTATGCGCCCTGACGAGGTCGGCGCGCCGATTGTTTTTCAGGCCGTTTTTTCCGCCTTGGCTGCCTTCGTTCCTTTTGCCCCTTTCGCTCCCTTTGCCGTCTTCGCTTCCCGCTTCTCGAACTCGAAGCCCACCTTGCCCTCCTTGCCGACCACCAGGAAGGCGGAGAATCTGCGGCGGGTGCGGGCGGAAACGAACTCCTTCAGCAGATCGGTGCGGCCTTCCGCCAGCAGCTTCTGCATCTGCTCCCGGGCGATGGGTTGCAGGAGGATGACCTTGCCGGAGCGGAAAGCGCAGGTTTTCTGCGGCCCCACGGATTTTTCGCAGACGTAGGCGTTGCCGTGCTCGTAGACCGCGCCGCCGCATTGCGGGCAGCGGCCCAGGCTTTCCTGGCCGGAAAAGTCGATGGGTTCGCCGCCTTCCTCCTCTTTCGCCTGCCCGAAGTCGAATTCGGTTTCGAACTGGTCGTTCAGCCGGATCGTCGCGACGAAGGGGCGGCCCATCTTGTTGCGGAAGCCGGTCAGGGGGCCGATGACGCGCTCGGTGAGGAGTGTCTCGACCTCGGCCGGTTCGAACTGGCGGCTGGCGATGATTTTCCACAGGGCGAAATCGCAGGCCGCGCATTGGAATTTCTTGTAGGTTTCCCGCACCGTGCCGCCGCATTTGGGACAGGGCGTCGAGAGCACGCCGAAGTCGCCGGGGATGGTGTCGGAATCGTAGCTCTTGGCGCGCTCGACGATGCGCCGGGTCATTTCGGCGATTTCCTTCATGAATTCCGCGCGCGACATCTCGCCCTTTTCGATCCGGCCCAGCTTCCATTCCCATTCGCCGGTGAGTTCCGGCGCGGTGAGTTCCTGGACGCCCAGGCCGCTCAGGAGGGTGAGGAGCGAAAACGCCTTGGCGGTGGGAATGAGTTCGCGCCCTTCGCGCAGCATGTATTGTTCGGAGATCAGGTTTTCGATGATCTGGGCGCGGGTGGCCGGGGTGCCCAGGCCGCGGCCGGTCATGGCGGCCTTCAGTTCCTCGTCTTCCACCATCTTGCCCGCGCCTTCCATGGCGGAAAGGAGGGTGGCTTCCGAATAGCGCGGCGGCGGCCGGGTTTCGGTGGCCTTCAGGTTCACCTCTTCCGTGCTGATTTTCTCCCCGGCCTGCAAGGCGGGCAGGCTGCCTTCCCCGCCTTCCTGTTCCTTGCCATACACGGCCAGCCAGCCGGGCTGCACCAGCACCTTGCCTTCGGTCTTGAAGGCGTGTTCCTTGACGCGGGTGACGCGGGTGGTGACCAGGTATTCCGCCGCCGGGAAAAAGACCGCCAGGAAACGCTTGACGACGAAGTCGTAGAGTTTCTGTTCGGCTTCGGAGAGATTGCCGGGCGCTTGCAGGGTGGGAATGATGGCGAAGTGGTCGCTGACCTTGGCGTTGTTGAAGATGCGCTTGTTGGGCAGGACCCAGTTGCGCGCCAGGATCTGGTGGGCGAAGGGAGAGTAGCGGGCGAGCAGGATTTCGTTGTGCCCCTTGCCCACGCCCTCGCCGGTGAGCATGGCGAGCGTCGCCTTGACCGTGCCGAGGTAATCTTCCGGCAGGCAGCGCGAGTCGGTCCGCGGATAGGTGAGCACCTTGTGCCTTTCGTAAAGGGCCTGCGCCAGCGCCAATGTGTTCTTCGCGGAGAAGCCGAAGCGGGCGTTGGCCTCGCGTTGCAGGCTCGTCAGGTCGAAGAGGAGCGGCGAGAGGCGGGTTTCCGGCTTCGCTTCCTCGCTCGCCGTGGCGGGCTGGCCCTCGCAGGCGGCGCGGATGGCGGTGGCGGTTGCCTCGTTCCAGATGCGGTCGGCGCGGGCGTGCTCATCCTCGGCCTTGCCCTTGAATTGTTCGTCGAACCACCTGCCGGCATAGACCCCGGCCTCGATGGCGAAACTGGCCTCCACCTCCCAATAGGGACGCGGGACGAAGGCGCGGATTTTCTTCTCGCGCTCGACCACGATGGCCAGGGTCGGCGTCTGCACCCGCCCGACGGTGGTGAGATGAAAGCCGCCCGTCTTGGAATTGAAGGCGGTCATGGCGCGGGTGCCGTTGATTCCCACCAGCCAGTCGGATTCCGAACGGCAGACGGCGGCATCGGCCAGCCCCTGGAGATCGGCGCCGGGCTTCAGGCGCGAAAAGCCGTCGCGGATCGCCTGCTGGGTCATGGATTGCAGCCAGAGCCGGCGGATGGGCTTGCTGTTCTTCACATACTGGGCGATGTAGTTGAAGATCAGCTCCCCTTCGCGCCCCGCGTCGCAGGCGTTGATGAGGCCATCCACATCCTTGCGCTTGATGAGCTTCATGAGCGTCTTCAGGCGGCTCTCGCTCTTCTCGATGGGTTTCAGGGCGAAATGCGGCGGGATGACCGGCAGGTGGGTGAATGTCCATTTGCCGCGCTTCACCTCGTATTCCTCCGGACAGGCGATCTCCAGGAGATGCCCGACGGCGGAAGACACGACGTAATCGTCGTTCTCGAAATAATCGTCGAGTTTCGCAAACCCGCCCAGCGCCTTGGCGATGTCGGCGGCGACAGAGGGTTTTTCGGCGATGACCAGTTTTTTGCCCATGGGGGTACCTGCGGTGGCGGGAATTTGAAAATTCGACGGATGATAATGGGGGAAGGAAGGCAGGGCAAGAGAAAGATGACAGAGGACAGAGCGGCCGCTGCGCGGCCTTTGGTTTCAGGAATCAGGGATCAGGAATCAGAAGAAGCAAACCGGTACATACTGGTTACTGACCACAGACTACAAAGCGCGCAGCGCGCTCTGTCTTCTGTCCTCAGTCTTCTGTTCCCTGTCGGCTGGCGAAGGATTGGGCGAATTCGCGCACCGTTTCGTCCTTGTAGCTTTCGCTGAAAACGATCACGACGCGGTTCTGATCGACGAAATGGGAAAAGACCGTGAGCACTTTCGAGACGAAAACCCCGCTGGTGACGACCCTGGCGTCCTTTGCGCGCGCTTGTTTGGCGTTGGCGTAGGTGAAAACCCACACGCTGACATGCAGAGGCGTTTCTTCCGCTTTGCCTCGCCGGTTGAAATGAAAATCCACCCCGGAAATGTCGGTGGCGGAAGCCGACAGGTTCTTGCCGACGCGATGCGCGATCCGCCGGATATGCTCGGCGGGCGTCGCGTCCTCTTGCAGCAGACTTGCGTCGCCCTCCAGCAAATCCTCTATGATCGCCGCGCGCACCCGCTCTTCCGGCGTGAGCGCCCAGCCCGCCTGGGCGAAGAACAGGCAAGCGAGGAAAGCGAGCATCCGTCCGGCCATTGCTTCACTCCCATTCGATCG
>JAITDH010000013.1 GCA_031282665.1 Zoogloeaceae bacterium
GGGCTGGCGGTTTCCGAGATGGTGACGTCCAATTCGCTGCTCTACGGCAGCGCCAAGACGCGGCGGCGGGCCGATCATACGGGGGAATCCGGGCCGATCGCCGTACAGATCGCCGGGGCCGATCCGGGCATGCTGGCCGAGGCGGCGCGCTACAACGTGGATAACGGCGCGCAGATCATCGACATCAACATGGGCTGCCCGGCGAAGAAGGTCTGCAATGTCATGGCCGGGTCGGCGCTCATGCGGGATGAGCCGCTGGTGGCACGCATCCTGGAGGCGGTGGTGAAGGCGGTGCCGGAAACGCCGGTGACGCTGAAATTCCGCACCGGCTGGAGCCGCGAACACAGGAATGCGCCGGTGATTTCCCGCATCGCGGAAGAAAGCGGCATCCGCGCCATCGCCATCCACGGCCGCACCCGCGCCGACCAATACCGGGGCGAGGCGGAATACGACACCATCGCGCGCGTGAAAGCCGACGCCCATATCCCGGTGATCGCCAACGGCGACATCGATTCGCCGGAGAAGGCGCGCTTCGTGCTCGACTACACGAAAGCGGACGGCCTCATGATCGGCCGCGCCGCGCAGGGGCGGCCCTGGCTTTTCCGGGAGATCGGGCATTTCCTCGCGACGGGCGAAAAACTGCCGCCGCCCACGCCCGCCGAAATCCGCGCCATCCTCCTGGAACATCTTGCCAATCTGTACGCTTTCTACGGCGCGGCGACCGGCGTCAAGATCGCGCGCAAGCATATCGCCTGGTATACGCGCGGCTTCGCCGGTTCGGCGGCGTTCCGGCGCGCCATGAACCAATTGCCGGATGACGTGGCGCAGCAGGCGGCGGTGGAGGATTTCTTCCGCCAGTTGCGCGCCGCATCCCCTTCGACACAAGAGGAGACTTCGCCCATGTGCCAACCGCACGACATCGAGCACTGCATTTCCCTCGCCCTGGAAAAATATTTCCGCGACCTGGACGGCGAAAAGCCCGCCGGGATTTACGACATGGTCATCAAAAGCGTGGAACGCCCGATGTTCGAACGGGTACTGCGGGAAGCCGGCGGCAACCAGACGCGCGCGGCGGAAATGCTCGGCATCAACCGCAATACGCTGCGCAAGAAGCTGGCCGAAACCAATCTGCTCTGAATCTCCCGATCCAACCTCTCACTTTTCCGGAATCCTCCGATGAAAATCCAGCAAGCCCTGATTTCCGTCTCCGACAAGGAAGGCGTCCTCGCATTCGCCCAAGGTCTCGCCGCCCTCGGCGTCAAGCTGCTCTCCACCGGCGGCACCGCCCGCCTTCTCAAGGAGGCGGGCCTCGCCGTCAGCGAGATCGGCGAGTACACCGGCTTTCCCGAGATGCTCGACGGGCGGGTGAAGACCCTGCACCCGAAGGTGCACGGCGGCATCCTCGCCCGCCGCGACCTGCCCGAACACATGGCGACCCTGGCGGCGCACGGCATTCCCACGATCGACCTCGTCTGCGTCAATCTCTATCCGTTCAAGGCCACCGTTGCCAAGCCCGGGGTGACGCTCGCCGAGGCCATCGAGAACATCGACATCGGCGGGCCGGCGATGGTGCGCTCCGCCGCGAAGAATTACACCGGGGTGGCGATCGTCACCGATCCGGCGGATTACGCCGGCATTCTCGCGGAACTGCGGGAAAACGGCGGCGCCTTGCCCCTCTCCACCCGCTTCGCGCTCGCCAGGAAAGCCTTCACCCACACCGCCCGCTACGACGGCATGATCGCCAACTGGCTCACCGGCGAACCGGATGGCGTGGAAGCCGAACCCGAACGGCCCGCGCCCGCGCCGGCGCCTTTCCCGGCGCGCCTGCAACTGGCCTTCGACCGCGTGGAAATCCTGCGCTATGGGGAAAATCCGCACCAGCGGGCCGCCTTCTACCGCGAGCCGCAGCCGCTCGCTGGCAGCATCGCCGCCTATCGCCAGTTGCAGGGCAAGGAGCTTTCCTACAACAACATCGCCGATTCCGACGCGGCCTGGGAATGCGTCAAGACCTTCGCCGAACCCGCCTGCGCGATCGTCAAGCACGCCAACCCCTGTGGCGTCGCCATCGCCCCGGGCCTGCTGGCCGCCTATGAAAAGGCTTTCCAGACCGATTCCACCTCCGCCTTCGGCGGCATCATCGCCTTCAACGGCCAGGTCGATGCCGATGTGGTGGAAGCGATGAGCGCGCGCAAGCATTTCGTCGAAGTGCTGATCGCGCCCGCCTTCACCGAAGCCGCCCGGGCGCTGCTGCAAACGAAGCAGAACCTGCGCGTGCTGGAAGTGCCGCTCGCGCGTGGCTACCACGCGCTGGAACTGAAGCGCGTCGGCGGCGGCCTGCTCGCGCAGACGCCGGACGATTTCAACGTCCGGCCGGAGGACCTGAAGGTCGTCACCCGCAAAGCGCCGACGCCGGCGCAGATCGCGGACCTGCTCTTCGCCTGGCGCGTCGCCAAGTTCGTGAAATCCAACGCCATCGTCTTCTGCGGCGGCGGCATGACCCTCGGCGTCGGCGCCGGCCAGATGAGCCGCGTCGATTCCACCCGTATCGCCAGCGGCAAGGCGAAGAACGCCGGGCTCTCGCTCGCGGGTTCGGTGGTCGCCTCGGACGCCTTCTTCCCCTTCCGCGACGGCGTGGACGTGCTCGCCGAAGCGGGCGCAACCGCCGTCATCCAGCCCGGCGGCTCGATGCGCGACGAAGAAGTCATCGCCGCCGCCGACGAACACGGCCTGGCGATGGTTTTCACCGGCGCGCGGCATTTCCGGCATTGAGGGGGACAGGAAACAGGAGACAGAGGACAGGAGACAGTTTCGTAGGTTGGGTTTCGTAGGTTGGATGAGCCGAAGGCGTAATCCGACAATCGTTCATCACCGGCGCTTGCGCCGCTTTCTTCGTTCCTTGATTTGCGATGCTGCGCATCGTGGTGTACGAATGTCGGATTACGCCTTCGGCTTATCCAACCTACAAAACCGATGGCCCGCGGGGATTGGCGCATGAATATCCTGTTTGCGCTTGCCAATCCGGGGTTGTCTATCCAGAATAGGGCATTCGGTTTTCCTGGAGTGACATCATGTGGCGGGGAATGATTGGGTGGATGTTGTTGTCGGGTCTCCTGGTCTTCGGTCTGGGGTGCAAGGCGGAAGAAGCAGTCGCATGGGCCATCGAACCACGTTTCGATGAGGCAGGCAACTTTGCCGCCAATGGTCTGGCAAGGGTCAGGATCAAGGACAAATGGAGTTACATCGACGCACAAGGCGAAGAAGTCATCCCATCGCGTTTCGAGACGCGAAAACCGGTCATCGCGCAG
>JAITDH010000051.1 GCA_031282665.1 Zoogloeaceae bacterium
GCCTCTTCGTGGTTTTCCCTTTCAGGCGCGCTCGATGCCGATAGCCAGCGTTTCGTTCATGCTGCCCGTGCGATAGCCTTTGAGATCCAGCGACACGTAGCTGAAGCCGTAAGCCTTGAACGCCTGGTAGACGCTTTCCCTGGCCTTAACCGTCATCAGCCGCTCCATTCCCGCGCCGTCGGTCTCGATGCGCGCCAGCTTGCCGTGGAGGCGCACGCGGACCTGTTTCAAGCCCCTGTCCAACAGAAACCGCTCGGCGCGGTCGATCATCCGCAGGCGCTCTTCCGTGATCTTGTCGCCATAGGGGATACGACTCGCCAGGCAGGCGAAGGACGGCTTATCCCAGGTGGCGAGTCCCAATTCCTTCGAGAGCAGGCGGATTTCCGCCTTGCCGAGCCGCGCGTGGCGCAAGGGACTTTTGACCTTCTGTTCATCGATGGCGCGCAGGCCCGGCCGGTAATCGCCGACGTCGTCCATGTTCGAGCCTTCGACGACGTGCTTTATGCCTTGCGCGCGGGCGACCTCCCAAAGATGGGTCATCAGCTCGGTCTTACAGAGGTAGCACCGGTCGACCGGGTTATCGGCAAAGCCCTCGATCCTCAATTCCTCGGACTCCACCAGCACGTGGCGGATTCCTTCGCGCTCGCAGAAAGCGATGGCCTCGTTCAGCTCGCGCTCCGGAAAGGAACTGGAGCGCGCGGTGACGGCGAGCGCCCGGTCGCCCAGCGCGTCATGCGCCATTTTGAGCAGAAAAGTGGAATCCACGCCGCCGGAAAAGGCGACGGCGACGCTTTCCAGTTCCTTGAGATAAGCCGCGAGCTTACGTTTTTTTTCCTCGCACGAGAGCGAGGGCGAGTCTTCTTTCAGGATGTCTCGCGCGGCGTCCGCAAAGGAGAGCCCGTTTCTTTCCGCCGCCGCCGCCACGTCCTCGTACTCCGGCTTGGACCGGGCGATGCCGTAGCCCTCGCCGCTCTTGACCCGGATGGCCCCGAACCGGGTCGGCCTTTCCGTCACCGAGCGCGCGAGGGTATGACGGGCGCACAGCGTTTTCCGCACGCCGAAGCTGGTGGTATGCCTGAGCATCAGGGCGGCGAAACGTTCCGCCTCGGCGGGCGCGCAAAGACAGGTGAGCAGTACGCCGGGCCGACCCTTCTTCATCTGCACGGCGGTGGTAAAGACATCCAGCGCGCCTTCCTTCAGCAGGGTCTGCGCGGCGTGGCCGATGGCTTCCCCGGACATGTCGTCGAGATTGCAGCAAAGTTCCGCCACGGTGTCATCGGCTTCCGGCGTCTCGTCGGCGCTCTCGCCCCAGAAAGCGCGCAGGCAGTTGGCGGCGGCGAAATCCTTACTGCCCATGCCGTAGCCCAACTTTTCCACGCGCATCGGCGGCATCGGCCGGAACTCCGAGACGAAATGCCGCAACAGCGCCGCGCCGGTGGGAGTGCACAACTCCCCCCGGATGTGCCCGGCGTGGCACGGAATGCCCTGAAGCAGCCGGGCCGTGGCCGGAGCGGGCACCGGCAGAAGACCGTGGGCGGTGTGCACGTGACCCGTGCCCACATGGACGGATGAAGCCACGATGCGCTCCGGCCGGAGGCGCTCCAGCAGCATGGCGACGCCGACGATGTCGGCAACGGCGTCCATCTGCCCGATCTCGTGAAAATGAATCCGCTCCACCGGACGGCCATGAACCGCCGCTTCGGCCTCGGCGATCAGCCGGTAAACCGCGACGGCATGTTCGCGCACGAAGGGCGAAACGGGTAGATGCGCCAGCAGGGCCTCGATCTTGCTCAAACCGACCGCCGGAAAATGCGCGTGTTCATACGCCGGCGGCCCGGCGTGGCGATGCTCATGCGCCGGTTCATGCTCATGGGAAAGCGCCTCGCCCGGTTCCTCCTTCCGGCCGCCGATTTCCACCGTGATCCGTGTACCGACGATGCCGCATTTCACGGCCCCGGCGGCGGCAAGCTCGACTTCCGGCAGCCCGAGCGCGTTCATTTCTCCGAGAAAGCGCTCCTTCTCCTCCACTTCCAGGAGCTCATAAAGCGCCGCCATCAGCATGTCGCCGGCGGCTCCCATGCCGCATTCGAGATAAAGCACCTTCATGGTTCATCCCCCATCCATATTCATGTCGATACGGCGTGCCCCTCGTCGCCAGGCCCTCTCATCGGGAATTCGGGAATGGGAGTCACGCGCTTTCCATCCCGTTGATCCGGCTCGCCAGCACGCCCGCGCCGAAACCGTTGTCGATATTGACCACCGCCACGCCGCTGGCGCAGGAATTCAGCATCGCCAAGAGGGCGGCGACGCCGCCGAAACTCGCGCCGTAGCCGACACTGGTGGGCACCGCGATCACCGGACAAGCGACCAGGCCGCCGATGACGCTGGCCAGAGCCCCCTCCATGCCCGCCACCGCGATCACCACGCGGGCGCGGGCCAGCTTTTCATGCTGCGCCAAAAGGCGATGCACCCCGGAGACGCCGACGTCATACAGCCGCTCCACGCGGTTGCCCAGGGATTCGCAAGTGAGCGCCGCTTCCTCGCAGACGGATAGGTCGCTGGTGCCGCCCGAAGCGACGACGACGAAACCGGTGAGGGTCCGAGGCGCCTCCGGCAGGGCCAGCACCAGCCGGGGAAGCGGATGATGGACGAGAGGAACGCCAGCCGCCGCGAGGGCCTCCACCGCCGCCTGCCCGGTGCGGGTGACGAGCACGTTGCGCAGGCCCCTTTCCCGCATTTTGAGGACGATGGCGACGATCTGCTCCGGGGTCTTGCCCTCGCCGTAAATCATCTCCACCACGCCCTGGCGTAAACCCCGGTGCAAATCCACCTTGGCCACGCCGATATCCTCGAAAGGCATCGTTTGCAGACGCCGCAAGGCATCCTCCGGCGCGAGCGTCCCTTGCGCGATCTGGCGCAGCAATCCGAGGATTTTATCTTTCTCGTTGACGGTCTCCATTACCGAAACCTTGAAGCGGCGGAAAAGCGATTCGCTATGATGCCAGTAAGCGAACGCCGGGGGCAAGCCGCAAACGCGCCAAGGGGGCAATTAACGGTCATGGCGGTTGCCGCCACCCGCGCGGATGAAAGAAGCGGCGGTATGCTTGTCCTCTGGCTCGCAGGCGGGCGAAAGGCCCGCGCACCAATGTTCTTTCACGCTAAAAGTGGAGGAGACATAAATTACCATTCATCCTCCGCTTTTCATCGCGCCCGGTTGTGACATAATTTTGTAACTTTTCATGTTTACATTATCTGTGTTGTAGCTGTCGTTTGCCGGTAAGTCGAGCCTGTTTGCCCATTTCAACATTTACTCTCGGAGGATGAAAAATGTCTGTGTTCAAGCGCTTTCTGGCCGTTCTGGCCCTGTGTGCCCTGTCCTTCTGCGCCTTTGCCGCGCCGATCAAGATCCAGTTCTGGCATGGCATGGGCGGGGAACTGAACGACATCACCAACGATCTGGTGAAAAAATTCAACGATTCGCAGGATAAATATGTGGTCGAGCCGGTGTACAAAGGCACCTACGACCAGGTGATCACCGCTTCCATCGCCGCCTTCCGGGCGAAGCAGGCGCCGCACATCGTGCAGGTGTTCGAGGTGGGCACCGCCACCATGATGGCCGCCAAGGGCGCCATCCGCCCGGTGCATGAACTCATGGCGAACGCCGGCGTCACCCTGGACACCTCCTCCTTCTTGCCGGCCATCGCCAGCTATTACAGCACCCCCGACGGCAAACTCCTTTCCCTGCCCTTCAACTGTTCCACGACGGTGCTCTATTACAACAAGGACGCCATGAGGAAGGCCGGCCTCGATCCGGACAAGTTCCCCGCCACCTGGCCCGAGGTCTATGAAGTCGCCAAGAAGATCAAGGAATCCGGCGGGGCCAAGTTCGGCTACGTCTCCGGCTGGCAGGCCTGGGTGCAACTGGAAAGTTTCTCCACCTGGCACGACGTGCCGTTCTCCAGCAAGGAAAACGGCATGGCCGGTCTGGATACTCGCCTGGCCGTCAATTCCCCGCTGCACGTCAAGCACGTCAGCTTCCTGAAGAAGATGATGGATGAGGGCATCATGACCTATACCGGCCGGAAGTCGGAACCCATCAATACCTTCACCAACGGCGAAGCGGGCATTCTGACCAATTCTTCCGGTTCCTATGCGGCGGTCAAGCTGGGCGCCAAGTTCGACTGGGGCGTGGCGATGATCCCCTATTGGCCGGACGTGGCCGGCGCGCCGTTGAACACGGTCATCGGCGGCGCCACGCTGTGGGTCATGTCCGGACATCCCAAGGCCGAGGAAGCCGGCATCGCCGAGTTCTTCAAGTTCCTGCTCCTGCCGGAAAACCAGATGAATTTCCACAAGATCACCGGCTACCTGCCGCTGACCAAGGAGGCTTACGAGCTGACCAAGGCTTCCGGCTTCTACACGGAAAACCCCGGCACGGACCAGGGCATCCTTTCCCTCTCGCTGAAACAGCCCACGGCCAATTCCAAGGGGCTGCGCCTGGGCAACATGGTGCAGATCCGCGACGTGGAGGATGAGGAACTGGAAGCCGTATGGTCCGGCAAGAAGTCGCCGCAGCAAGCGCTGGACGATCTCGTCAAGCGCGGTAATGAACTGCTGACGCGCTTCCAGGCGGCGAACAAGTAGCGATGCCTTGGGAGGGGAAACGATGGGCGGTCGTGGCGGAAAGCGCCAGTTGCGTGGGATAGGCGTTCTTTCATAATGGAGTGCGGGCGAGACGCCCGCGCTCCATGGTTCTTTCGCGCCAACCGCCTTCGGTCGTCTTTGAAATTCTTTTCATGGCGTGAGCGGAAGTCCCGCTCACGCCAGCCGGTTTTCGAGGGTCCCATGCAGGAAAAACGCTATGCCTTTGCCGCGCCGCGCGATTTCGTGCTGGCGGCGTGCTTCCTTCTGCCACAGCTTACGGTGACCGGCATCTTTTTCTTCTATCCCGCCGGGCAGGCGGTGCTGGGCTCCTTTTTCATGGAGGACGCCTTCGGGCTGTCCAGGGAATTCGTCGGGCTGGAAAACTACCTGCGCCTGGCGGGCAGCGGCGAATACCTGCATTCGGCCTGGGTGAGCCTCGTCTTCAGCCTGAGCACGGTGCTGCTTTCCATGGGCCTCGCCCTGGTGCTGGCGGTCAC
>JAITDH010000133.1 GCA_031282665.1 Zoogloeaceae bacterium
CTTTCATCGAACGCAAATACCAGGGCGCCAGCGTTCCCGCGTTTTGATCGGAGATTCCGGGTTTCATCTGATACCTGAGGGTGCAATTAACAAAGTGGAGGATGCGACATCAAGAATTCTCCAAGCGAAGTGCCGCCGCTTGCCGTCCCCTCACACCCCGCCAAGCGGGGGAGGGGACGGCAAATATTCGTGCTTCGCCTGGAAAGTCATTCGTATGGCATCCTCCACTTTTAATCGCACCCGATACCTGATTTCCGATTCCTTCCTTCTCTCTTCTGCGCTAGAATTCAAGGGTTTTTCCCTCAATGCAGGCGGTCTATAAATGGCGTTGATTGTTCAAAAATACGGCGGCACTTCGATGGGCAGCCCGGAGCGCATCAAAAACGTGGCGCGGCGGGTGGCGAAATTTCATTCCCGCGGGGATCGGGTCGTGGTCGTGGTTTCCGCGATGAGCGGGGAAACCAACCGGCTGGTCGCCCTGGCCAGGGAAATCCAGGCGACACCCGATCCGCGCGAGCTGGATGTCGTGCTCTCCACCGGCGAGCAGGTTTCCATCGGCCTCCTGTGCATGGCCTTGCAGGATCTGGGCGTGGCGGCGAAAAGCTATACCGGCGGACAGGTGCGCATCCTGACCGATGCCGCCTTCGGCAAGGCGCGAATCCTGGAAATCGATGGCGCAAACATCATGCGCGACCTGGAGAACGGGCGTGTCGTCGTCGTCGCCGGTTTCCAGGGCGTCAATGACGAGGGCGACATCACCACCCTGGGACGCGGCGGTTCGGATACCACCGGGGTCGCGGTCGCGGCGGCGCTGAAGGCGGATGAATGCCAGATCTATACCGATGTCGACGGCGTCTATACCACCGACCCGCGCGTCGTCCCGGAAGCGAAAAAGCTCGATACCATCACCTTCGAGGAAATGCTGGAAATGGCCAGCCTGGGTTCCAAGGTGTTGCAGATCCGCTCCGTCGAGTTCGCGGGCAAATACAAAGTCAAACTGCGCGTGCTTTCCAGCTTCGAGGAGGAGGGCGAGGGCACGCTGATTACTGTCGAGGAAGGCAAATCCATGGAAGAACCTATCATCTCCGGCATCGCGTTCAACCGCGACGAAGCGAAACTGACCGTCCAGGGGGTTCCCGACCGTCCGGGCATCGCCTACCAGATACTGGGCCCCATCGCCGACGCGAACATCGACGTCGACATGATTATCCAGAACGTCGGACATGATGGCGCGACGGATTTTTCCTTCACGGTGAATCGCTCCGAATTCGAAAAGGCCAGGACGGTGCTGGAAGGGGTTCGCCAGCATATCGGGGCGCGGGAGATCGTCGGCGACAACAAGGTCTGCAAGGTCTCCGCCGTCGGCGTCGGCATGCGCTCCCATCCCGGCGTCGCCAGCCAGATGTTCAGGGTATTGGCGGAGGAAGGAATCAACATCCGGATGATCTCCACTTCCGAAATCAAGATTTCCGTCGTTCTCGACGAAAAATACCTGGAACTCGCCGTGCGCGTCCTGCACCAGGCTTTCAATCTGGGGCAGGGAAAGGTCTGATTGACCGGGAACCGCAAACTCTTTATGATTCGCGGTTCTTCTCATGGAGACGTGGCCGAGAGGTCGAAGGCACTCCCCTGCTAAGGGAGCATGCGGGCTAAAACTCGCATCGAGGGTTCGAATCCCTCCGTCTCCGCCAATTTGATTACCCGAATTCCTCACATCGTTCTTGTCCGGAGTGTGCCGTGCGTATCGTTTGTCTTGATCTCGAAGGGGTTCTGGTGCCGGAGGTGTGGGTGGAGTTTGCCCGCCGCAACGGGATCGAGGCGTTGAAGAAAACGACGCGCGACGAGCCGGATTACGACAAGTTGATGCGCTTTCGCCTGGAGGTCCTGCGCCAGCACGGCCTGGGCCTGCCGGACATCCAGAAGACCATCGCGGAAATGGGCCCCTTTCCGGGCGCGCGGGAGTTTCTCGACCAACTGCGCGAAACCTACCAACTGGTCATCCTCTCCGATACCTTTTATGAATTCGCCCATCCGCTGATGCGCCAACTGGGCTGGCCGACGCTCTTCTGCCATAGCCTGGAATGCGACGCCGAGGGTTTCGTGACGGCCTATCACCTGCGCATGCCCAACCAGAAGCAGGAGGCCGTCAGGCGCTTCAAGGAACTGAATTTCAAGGTCGTCGCGGCGGGCGATTCCTATAACGATACGGCAATGCTGGGCGAGGCGCATGGCGGGATATTGTTCCGCCCGCCGGAAAATGTGCTGCGCGAGTTTCCGCAATTCCCCGTCGTCCGCGATTACGAGGCCCTTCGCCGGGAGATCGACGCGGCCTTCGGTTGATTCGGCTGAATCGGGTTATTTCCCGTCCAGATAGAGGTGCTGGTCGTAGGCGACGACCCAGGTCGGGTAATAGACCGTCATCAGGGTGAGCAGCATTCCGGAGAGCCAGGCTTCGGAAAAGCCGAGAAGGATGTAATAGGGCAGGTATTCCTCGGCCAGGTAGGTCCATGTGTAGATGCCGGTCGCGGCGTAGAGGAGGGAAGCGGCGAGACCGATGCCGGCGACGACCAGCGCCGCGCCGAAGAAACACTGGAGAAAAATGAAAATGAAGAAATGACGGGGAAAGAAGCGCTCGACGGCGGAGCGGATCAGGCGGGCGAGGATGACGCCGATCCCGGCGGTCATGAGAGCATCGAGGGCGAAACCCGACCAGGAAAGCGCGCCGGTCAGCGCCAGTCCGGCGAGGACCAGGTTGAAGCCGATGAAGGCCAGCGGCACGTCGAAGAGAAGGGTGAACAGCATGATGCCGGTGAGATGCAAATCCAGCCCCGGCTTGATCCCCGCCTTCATTCCCCAGAAGAAGACGAGGAGAATGACGATCGCCATCCAGAGATTGAAGCGGCGGCTTTCCTGTTCCAGCAGGGTTCGCCAGGGGGCGCGGCGGATGGCGTGGATGAGGCATGGCAGCCAGAGAAGCCAGGAGAGCCAGATCAGCCACGGAACATGTTCCGCCAGGAGGGTGGCATCGAAGTTCATGAATCGGATCGCTAATCGGATCGCTATAGCCAACAACAGCCAGCTACAGCCAGCAGGCTTTTTGCTTGTCCCGGCCGGTTTCGCGCCATTGCCGCAAATCCTGCGCCAGCCGTTTCGCGCCTTCCGCCAGCGCCGTGACGCCGCCTGCCGCGTCCGGCGTGGGGGCGGGGATTTTCTGGGTGAATTGCGCCTCGTCTTCCAGGCGGTTTTTCCCCCGGTTCCAGAGGCGCGCCTTCAGGGAAAGGATGCCGTAGCTTTCGTCCGGCGCGGGGAAAACCTGCTCGAAACGTTGCAGATGGAGGAAAAGCTCGCAGCGGTCTTCCGTCCCGGCCGGCCAGGAAAGCGCGCCTTCCAGGCGGCGGCGGAGAATCTCGGCGGGCGGGTTGCTCCACTGCGATTCCGCATAGGCGAAGACCTGCGCGCTTCCGGCCGGCGCGGCATATTCCAGGCGATAGCGCATGGCGGGGCTTTGCAATCCGGGAACGGCGCGGAGTTCGAAGAGCCAGGCGCGGCGGGAAGCGTCGAAGCCGCTTTCCGGCAGGCTATCGGCGCCAAGGTCGAACAGGGTGACGGAGGGAACGGGAGGGGGAAAGAGCGAAGCGCAGGCGGCGAGAAAAAAACCGGCGAAGAGGGAAAGGAGCAGATTCCTGGTTTTCATGGGCGCTCCGATGGCCTGCCGGGCGCGCTGAAGCCGGCTTCGCCCGGCCCGGGTCTTGCCGGCGCCGCGCCGAAGATCAGGCTTTGCGGCGAGCGTTCCAGCATTTCCAGCACGCGCCCCAGTTGCCGGGTGGTGACGGTCAGTTCCTGGCTCATCGCGGCGACCTGCGGCACGAGCCGCTCGCCGGGCTCGCCCTGGACGCCGATGATGTCGTCCAGGCGGGTCGTCACGTCGTCGATGTGCTGCACCATCAGTCTCGCTTCCTTCACCAACGCCGGTATTTCCCGCATGGCGCTCGATGCCGATTGTATGTTCTCCGGGGAAAGCGCCTGTTGCAGGCGGCTCAGGGTATCGTCGGTGCGCTTGCTGGCGGATTCGAGATGGGCGAGGATCTGTCCCAGGTTGTGGCGATTGTTTTCGTTGAGGAGGGCGTTGGCATTGCTCAGGAAATTCTGCACCTGCACGAGCATTTCCGGCAGTTTTTCCTGTATCTGGTTCATCAGCGAGGCTTCCAGGGGAATGCGCGGCGGCTTGCCGGCAATCTCCTCGGGCAGGGATTCCCAGTCGTTGTCGGGACCATGTCCATCCTCCAGGAGAATTTGCGCGATGCCCGTTATGCCCTGGTAGGAGAAGTGGGCGCTGGTATCCATCCCCAAGGGAAGATTCTTCTTGATCTGGATGCGGATCAGGATATTGCGCATATCCTCCGGATCGAGATAGATGTCCTCCACCTTGCCGACCTGGATGCCGCGATAGCTGACGCGCGCCTGGGGATTGAGGCCGTTTACGTTCTGCCGGGAAACGACCAGCAATTCACGGGTTTCCTCCTGGTTGGCAGCGCCGAACCAGAACAGGGAAAGGAATACCGCCGTGCCGAGAACGAGGGTAAACAAGCCGGCCAGCAAGGCATGCGCGCGATTCTCCATGGATCATGGTCCGGTTGCCGCCTGGCTTACCAGAATTTCCACCAGGCGGATTTCTTCTTGTGTTTCCGCATGGACTCGCGGGATTTTTCCGACCAGTCCTCGATATCCTTGTGCTGGTTGCTCGTCTTGAAAAAGGCTCCGTATTTCATGTCTTCTTCCAGGATATGCTTGGTCAGCCAGTTGCGCAGGAATTGCAGGAGTTCGAAACTTATCGCGGCATGTCCGCTGGCAATCTTGTGTTGCAGGGCCTCGACCTCCTCGACCAGATCCTTGTGCAGCTTGCAGTGCTCTTCATATTTCGGGTAATTGCCGACCCGCATCAGGGTCTGCTCCAGGGCGAAATGCACACGGGTATATTCCACGAGTTCATGCAGGATCGTCCTGCACGCGGTGCTTCCTTTCTTCTCCAGGATGGCTTCATGCAACTGGTTGATCAAGTGAAACAGGGTCTTGTGCTGCTCGTCGATCTCGTCGATTCCGACACTGTAATCGTCGGACCAGACAAAGTTCTTGGACATTGCTTACTCCTTTTTCTCCCTTTACGACGCAGGTTTGAGGATACCGGAAGTCTACTTGCGCGGAAACGGAGAATCGACAAATATTGATGGAATCATCCTATTTCGTTTTTTCTCCGACAACCTTTCTGGCAACCTTTTTTGAAACATTGGGGAGGGTTCCATCCGGCGGCAGGGTTTCGACGAACGAGGGCCGTGTCACCAATTGCGCATACAGGCTGGACAGGGCCGGGTAACGTTCGCTCCAATCCTCGCCCCAACCATCTTCCGGACAGGAAAGACGCAGGTAGTCGAGCGCCGCGCCGAGCGAGAGATCGGCCATGCTGAGCGCATTGCCGACGCAGAACGGGCGCTTGCCGAGATCCTGTTCGAGGAAATCGAGGGTGCGGGCGATGTTTTCCCTTGCTTCCCTTGCCCTTTCGCCCTTGCGGGCGAGGGTCTTCATCGTCGCGACGATCAGGGCGTTGGCGGCGGCTTCCCAGCGATTGACCATCGCCCGTTCGCGGTTGGCGGCGGGGAGGAGTTTCTTGTTGGGAGAAAGATTGTCGATATATTCGGTCAGCACCCGGTCGTCGAACAGCAGGGTGCCATCGTCGAGCGCAAGAACCGGCAATTTTCCCGCCGGGCCGTCCGGCAGGGCGGCGATGACCTGGGCCAGTTCATCGTCGGGATGATCTTCCTGAGCGCATTCGATCTTCTTTTCGGCAAGGATGATCCGCACCTTGCGCGCGTAGGGATTATCCAAGGAGCCTATCAGTTTCATCGCTTATCCGCGAATCAAAAAACGTAATTATAGCGACATTCGGGGGAGATCGTTCGACTTACGGGATGTAACAGTCAGGGATCAGGAGACAGAGGACAGAGCGGCTTTGTCGTCTGTAATCTGTAATCAGAAGACCCACGCCAACTGACTACTGATCCATAGACCACAAAGCGAGCGTAGCAAGCGCTCTGTCCTCTGTCCTCCACTTTTAATTGTACCCAGTGGCAAGTTGTTGTTCCACCTGTTATCATATTTTTGTTATGATAACATCCCAGTATCCTGAGGCGCTTGTGAGCCTGCCCAAGGCCGCCTCGTAAAATGAAATCGAGTCCTTGCCATGACCCCTTCTTTATTGACCCAAACGAGCCGGTTTTATGATTTGCAGACGCCGCTGGGTGCTGACGTCCTGGTGCTGGAGCGTTTTTCGGGTTATGAACGGATAGACGAGGGGGGCTTTTGTTTTGAGGTGCAGGCGCTGAGCACGGA
>JAITDH010000221.1 GCA_031282665.1 Zoogloeaceae bacterium
GCGCCGGAATCCTTCAGGATGTCGGAGAGCGCGATGCCGCCGCCGAAGAGGAGAAGGATGCCCCATTCGGTGTTCGTCTGGATCTGCTTCCAGGTGGCGACGCCCGATATGCCGATCAACACCGCCGCGCCGACCGCCACCACCGAGTCGAATTGCTTGACGCCGCCCAGGAGGGCGCTGATTTTCGTGCTGAAAATCCAGCACAGCGCCGCCAGGAGGAAGATGCCGATGGTGACAAGGCGCGGCCGCGTCCAGGTGAATGCGTGGCTTTCCACTTCGACACGGTGGTTCAGGTTGGGCCGGAAAACGAGGTAGAGCGTGCCAACCATCAGGGGCAGGAGGATGAGCATCACCGGCAGGCCGAATTTCATCCAGCCCATGAAATCCAGGCCGAGATGGGCGGCGGCAATGGCGTTCGGCGGCGAGCCGACCATGGTGCCCAGGCCACCGATGCTGGCGCTGTAGGCGACGCCCAGGAGGAGGAAGAGATAGACGCTGCGCTCCTTTTTCGCGTCCAGGCTGCTCAAGAGACCCAACGTCAGCGGCAGCATCATGGCGGCGGTGGCGGTGTTGCTGATCCACATCGACAGCCCGGCGGTGGCGATGAAGAGCATGATCGCGGCGCCGCCCAGATGCCCACGCGAGAGAAAGAGCAGGCGATGCGCGATGAAGCGGTCGATTCCCTGGATGTGCAGGGCCGCCGCCAGCGCAAAACCGCCGAAGAAAAGGAAGATGGTCGGGTCGGCAAAGGATTTCAAGGATGCCGTCACGTTCATCAGCCCGAAGGCCACCGCCAGGATCGGCACCAGCAGGGCGGTGATGGTGATGTGCACCGCCTCGGTCAGCCACAGGACACCGATGAAGAAGAGCATCGCCAGCCCGGCGTTGGTTTGCGGCTCGTAGGGAAGGAATTTCCACAGAAGGAGAAGGGCGACGATGTCCGCCGCCAGGATGAGAAATTCCTTCTTCTCCGCGATCCAGCCCCGTGAAAGGGCGGGTTCCATGCTCTCCAGAGTCTCGACTACGGCTTCGGCTTCGGTTTGTGTGTTCATGAAAGGCTCTCCTGAAAAAATAATTGCTGCCGACGCATGGCGCCGGCAACCTTTCTGTCTCCTCCCGCCTCCCGTCTTCTTCTGTCCGACAATCGTTCATCCCCGGCTTGCGCCGCTATTTTTGATTTGCGATGCCGCGCATCATGGGGGTCGAATGTCGGATTGCGCCTGGCGGCTTATCCACCTACAAAACCGACGCCCGCGCCCGCAAGCGGCGCGCCGCCTCGACCATGTTGGCGAGGGATGCCTTCGTCTCGGGCCAGGCGCGGGTCTTCAGGCCGCAATCGGGGTTCACCCACAGGCGTTCGGCGGGAATCACGGCGAGGGCTTTTGTGAGCAGGTTTTCGATTTCCTCGACGGAAGGCACGCGCGGCGAATGGATGTCATAGACGCCGGGGCCGATCGCGTTCGGGTAATGGAAGTCGCTGAACGCCTGGAGGAGTTCCATGTCGGAGCGGCTGGTTTCGATGGTGATGACGTCGGCGTCCATCGACACGATCTCGGGGAGGATGTCGTGGAATTCAGAATAACACATATGGGTGTGGATCTGCGTCTCGTCCGCCACCCCGGAAGCGGCGATGCGGAAGGCGCGCGTGGCCCAGGCGAGGTATTCGGCCTTGCCTTTCTCGCGCAGGGGCAGGCCCTCGCGGATGGCCGGCTCGTCGATCTGGATGATGCCGATGCCCACCCGTTCGAGGTCGAGCACTTCGTCGCGGATCGCCAGCGCGATCTGGGTGGCGGTCGTCGCCCGCGGCTGGTCGTCGCGCACGAACGACCATTGCAGGATCGTCACCGGGCCGGTCAACATGCCCTTCATCGGCCGGCTGGTGAGGCTTTGCGCGTAGCGCGACCAGGGCACGGTCATGGTGTGGGTGCGCGCCACGTCGCCATAGATGATCGGCGGCTTGACGCAGCGGGAACCATAGGACTGCACCCAGCCGTTGGCAGTGAAGGCGAAGCCCGCCAGTTGTTCGCCGAAGTATTCGACCATGTCGTTGCGTTCCGCCTCGCCATGGACGAGCACGTCCAGTCCCAGTTCTTCCTGGATGGCGACGGCGCGGCTGATTTCCCCGTGGATGATTTTCGTGTAGGCGGCATCGGAGGAATCCCCGCGCCGCCACGCCGCCCGCGCCGCGCGGATTTCGGCGGTCTGCGGAAAGGAGCCGATGGTCGTGGTCGGGAAGAGCGGCAGGCCGAAACGCGCCTTCTGTTTCTCATTGCGCGCCGGGAAAGCCGATTGCCGCTGGTCGACGCCGTCCGGCAGGCCCTCGATCCGGGCCTTGACCACCGCCGCGTGGACGCGGGAACTTTCCCGGCGGCCCTGCAGGATGCGCCGGGATTGCGCGAGCAGATCCACGGCGGCGGTATTGCCCTCGGCGGCCAGTTTCAGGACGCGCAATTCCTGCAATTTTTCCACGGCGAAGGCGAGCCAGGCGCGCAATTCCTCATCCAGCCCCTTCTCTCCCGCCAGGCCGAAAGGCACATGCAACAGCGAGCAGGAAGCCGACAGCCAGATTTCGCGTCCGGACGGCAGGCCGCGCAGGGATTCCAGGGCGCGATCCAGGTCGGTGCGCCAGATGTTGCGCCCGTCGATGAGGCCGAGCGAGAGCACCTTGTGCGCGGGCAGCCAGTCGGAGGCAAGCGCGATTTCTTCCGGCGCGCGCACGGCATCGACATGCAGGCCCGCGACCGGCAGGCGGCAGGCCATGTTGAAATTTTCCTTGAGCGGGGAAAAATAGCTCGCCAGCAGAATCCGCAGATCTCCCGTGGCAAGTTGGTTGTAGGCGGGCTCGAACGCCTGCCGCCACTGCACGGGCAGATCCAGGCCGAGAATGGGTTCGTCGATCTGCACCCATTCCACGCCCAGCGCCTGGATACGCGCCAGGATTTCCCGATAGACGGGGAGCAGCTTTTCCAGCAGCGCCAGACGGGAAAAACCGGCGCTTTTTTCCTTGCCCAGCCAGAGGAAGCTCAAGGGGCCGAGCAATACGGCCTTGACCGCGTGTCCCTGGCTTTTCGCCTCTTCGATTTCACTGAACAGGCGCTCGCTGCGCACGGAAAAATTCGTCCCGGCGGTCAATTCCGGCACCAGATAGTGATAGTTGGTATCGAACCATTTGGTCATTTCCAGCGCCGGGCAGGACTTTGCGTCCCCTTCCCGCGCCACGCCGCGCGCCAGCGTGAAATAGCGGGCCAGTTCGGCTTCCTCGCCCGAAAAGCCGAAGCGCGCGGGTTCGCAGCCGAGCAACTGAATGTGGTTGGCCACCTGGTCGTAGAACGCGAAATCCCCCACCGTGACGAAGTCCAGCCCCGCCTCGCGCTGCAAGGCCCAATGGCGTTTGCGCAAATCGCGCCCGACCTGTTCCAGTTCATCGAGGGAAAGTTCTCCCCGCCAATGGCGCTCCAGCGCGAATTTGAGTTCACGGTTTTCGCCCATGCGCGGAAAACCAAGGATGTGCGTGCGTAAGGTCATGAAGGTTCCCGTAAGATTCGAAAAGAAGAGGAAACCAGCCCTTGTGCGGCTGGCTCCGCTTGCGTTTTCTTGTGGAAACTCGCAATATACACATCATCAAATCGGCAAAGAATACTGAAATGGCGTAGAATTGCAAAGGCTTGCAAGGTAGTTTGCGAATTTTGCGAATACCCGGAAGGAAGGTCTGTCCACGGCGGAACTTTCACTCACAGGAGCGCACAACGAAAAACAGGGGCCGAAGCCCCTGTCCATGGAATGTTCCCGTGTTATTCGAATGGTGTGGGACGCGGGGTCTTGTCGGTGGAGGGCGGCAGGATGGGAAGCTTGAAGTCGGGCTGGTCACCCGTCAGCGTCTTCAGGAAGGCGACGATGCTGGCGTTTTCCTGCGCGGTGAACTTCTTGCCCAGTTGCAGCCGGCCCATGGT
>JAITDH010000189.1 GCA_031282665.1 Zoogloeaceae bacterium
TTACAGCATAAAATCCATCGAATCCCGCATCGGGAAGCCCAAATGTGAAAAATTACCCTCCCAACTCAAATGATCCGCTCCGCCTGCGGTGCCTGGAAAAAGAGTTTTGCAAAAGGCTCTGATGACTTGCTGCAAAGCCTGAAGGAAGCTGGAGCGATTGCTCGCAAGGAAGCCCCGGCCTCGCGCCGTTTCAAGATCGTGCCGCCAGATGTGAGGGCGGTGCGCGAACAGATCGGGCTGTCGCAAAGCGAGTTTGCCTGTCTGATGCAGGTCAGTGTCAGGACATTGCAAAGCTGGGAACAACATCGCCGCAACCCCACCGGCCCTGCCCTGGCCCTCAAAACCCTGCATGTTTGAGGATCTTCACGATCCGCCAATCTACACACTCTCCGCCCCCGCGCTCTCCGTGCCGCGTTTTTCCCGGTTGCTGCCCGCCACCATTTCGATTTCATACAGGCGGCATTCCAGCGCGCCGTTGAAAAGCGGGGTCTTGCGGCGGGGTTTCAGGCGCAGGAGGCCGGGGAAAGCGGGGTCGGAGGTCAGGATCGCGGCCAGCCAGCCGGGGTAACGGCGTTTCAGGACGCTGCCCATGGCGGGATAGAGTTGCTGAAGTTGCTCGGTTTCGCCGATGCGCTCGCCATAGGGCGGGTTGGCGACCAGGATGCCGGGCGCGGTGGTGGGCGGGGCGCTGTCCAGGAAATCCTGCCGGGCGACTTCGACCACGCCTTCTAGGCCAGCGTTGCGGAGATTCGCCTGGGTCGCGCGTACCGCGCGAGGGTCGCTGTCGCGCGCCCAGATGTCGAGGAAACGGTTTTCCCGCACGCTGGCGAAGGCTTGCGCGCGAATTTCCCGCCACAGGTCGCGCTGGTATGTCTTCAGGCTTTCGAAGCCGAAGCGCGGGCGTTCCAGGCCGGGCGGGCGGTTCAGGGCGATACAGGCGGCTTCCAGGACGAAGGTGCCGCCGCCGCACATCGGGTCGAGAAGGGGAATGCCGGGTTGCCAGCCGACGCGTTGCAGGATGCCCGCCGCCAGGTTTTCCTTCAGCGGCGCTTCCACGTTGGCGTGGCGTAGGCCGCGCTGCCAGAGCGGCGCGCCGGAGGTGTCGAGGTAGAGGACGCTTTCCTGCCGGGAGAGATAAACCTGGATGCGCACGTCCGGATCGGCCGTGTCGACGTCGGGCCGCTGCCCGCTGGCGTCGCGGAAACGGTCGCAGACGGCGTCCTTGACGCGCAGGGTGACGAAGTCGATGCTCTTCAGGGGCGAGCGGCTGGCGGTGGTGTGCACCCGGAAGGAGGCGGAAAGATCGAAATGCCGTTCCCAGGGGATTTCCCGCGCTTGCCGGTAGATATCTTCTTCTCCCTTTTCCGGCCGGTAGGAGGCGCTGGAAAGCCGCCACAGGATGCGGGTGGCCAGCCGCGAGGAAAGGTTGGCGCGGTAGCAGACCGCCCAGTCGCCGCGGAAGAGAAGCCCGCCGGGCACGGGGCGGAGGTTTTGCGCGCCGGTGGCGGCGAGTTCCTGGGCGAGGAGTTCTTCCAGGCCGCGCGGGCAGGTGGCGAAAAAATGTTCCATGTCGGGTTCCGGGTCAGAAAAAGGGCTTCAGGACGGCGAGGAAGACCACGGCGAACATGATGAGGGTGGGCACTTCGTTGAAGACCCGGAACCAGACATGGCCGCGTGTATTCGTTCCGTCCCGGAAGCGGCGCAGCAAGACGCCGCAATAAAAGTTGTAGGCGACGAGGAAGACGACCAGCAGGGTCTTGATGTGCAGCCAGGCGCCCGTGTAGCCGAAGCCGAACCACAGCCACAGGCCCAGCAGCACCGCGAGCAGGCCCAGCGGGGTCATGAAGCGGTAGAGTTTGCCCGCCATGCGCAACAGGCGCTCTTTTTCCGCCACGCTGTCGGCGGGCACCATCGCCAGGTTGACGAACAGGCGCGGCAGGTAGAAAAGCCCGGCGAACCAGGAGATGACGAGCGCGATGTGCAGGGATTTATAGATGAGCATGGACATGGGGGTTCCTTGGGGTCAGAGGACAGGAGGCAGGAGACAGGAAACAGGGCGCGCGTTGCGCGCTTTGTGGGCTGCGGTCTGTGATCGGAATGTACTTGCGAAAACACATGGTAGACTTTTATCTTTTTGTACGGACGGCATTTTAGCCCATGCGCGAATGACCCGATGCGCGATCGGGCGGGAGATAGTCATGCGGCATCCTGTACAATGCACGCCGTTCTGCAAAAGGAGGAATGACGATGGATCGCGATCGATTCTGGCATCTCATCGACGCTGCCCGGAAAAAAGCCCTGAAGGAAGATGGTACCTGGGAGACGATGGCAAAACCCCTGACTGCCTCCCTGTCCGCGCTGGAGACGGAGGAAATTCTCACTTGGTCGCATATTTTCCATGCATACCAGAAGATTTCCTACAAGCCCAAGCTGTGGGCGGCGGCCTATATCATGGAAGGCGGATGCAGTGACGATGGATTCGATTACTTTCGCGCCTGGCTTACCGCGCAGGGAAAGACCGTCTTTCTCGGCGCGCTCGCGGACCCGGATTCCCTCGCCAAGATCTGCAAGGTGGACGACGATTCCGGTTTCGAATTCGAGGACATGCTCGCCGTCGCGCGGGATGCCTGGTGCGCCAGGACCGGAAAACCGCGTGACCAGTTCTGGGATGCGGAAGAAAAATATACGCTCTCCGAAAATATTCGGCAGGACATCGTCCGCGAAATAAGTTACGCAAAGGACATCGATTGCGAATGGGATGAAGATGACGAAGATCTGGAAAAGCTGCTGCCGCGCCTGTACCGGAAATTCGCGGAATGATCCCTCCGCGCCCCCTTCCCCCGTTTTTTCACTGACCTTCACTGACCACATACACGCAACATTCCCATGAATTACCAGATCACTGTCATGCCCAGCGGCGCGACCTGCACGGCGCGCGAAGATGAAACCATCCTGGAAGCCACGCTCCGGCAAGGCATCCTGCTTCCCTCCGGCTGCAAGAACGGTGCCTGCGGCGCCTGCAAGGGCAGCGTGCTGGCGGGAGACATCGAGCACGGCCACTACCAGCCGCACGCGCTCACCGCCGAGGAGCGGGAAGCGGGCAAGGCGCTTTTCTGCTGCGCCCGCGCCAGAAGCGACCTCGTCATCGAATGCCGGCAGGCCAGCCGCGCCGGGGAAATCGTCACCAAGCTCATGCCGGCGCGGATCGAGGCGCTGGAGAAGGCCGCGCCCGATGTCATCGTCCTGCGGCTGATGCTGCCCGCCAGCGAAACCCTCGCCTTCCGCGCCGGGCAATACATCGACATTCTCCTGCCGGAAAACCGGCGGCGCAGCTATTCGATCGCCAACGCGCCGGAAGAAAAAGGCTTCCTCGAACTGCACGTTCGCCGCGTCCCCGGCGGTTTCTTCACCACGCAGCTTTTCGAGACGATGAAAGTCAAGGACATCCTGCGCTTCGAAGGCCCGCACGGCAGCTTTTTCCTGCGCGAAGACTCGGTGAAGCCCGTCATTCTCCTCGCCAGCGGCACCGGCTTCGCCCCGATCAAATCCATCGTCGAACACACCCTCGCGCAGAAAATCCAGCGTTCCCTGCATATCTACTGGGGCTGCCGCCGGCAGGCGGATCTTTACAGGCGCGCCCTGCCCGAACGGTGGGCGGCCGATCATCCGCACATTCGCCATACCCCGGTTCTTTCCATGCCGGATGCCGGCTGGAAAGGGCGCAGCGGCTATGTCCACGCCGCCGTCGCCGCCGACTACCCCGATCTTTCCGGACACGAGGTTTATGCCTGCGGCAATCCGGCGATGGTCGAAGCCGCCCGCCGCGATTTCCTCGCCCTGGGTCTGCCCGAAGAGGCTTTTTACGCCGATGCCTTTACCTTCGCCGAGCCTGGAAAATAGCGCCGTGGGAATCCTCTTCCGCCTTTTCCGCCATACTCTCCCGCTCATCCTGCTTTGTTGCGGCGCGGCTCTCCAGGCGGGAGAAATCCCGATGCCGCGCCGGCACTTGAGCGTCGGTTTCTACAATATCGAAGTGGAAGTCGCGGCGACGCCGGAAGACCGGATGCGAGGCTTGATGCAGCGCAAGAACCTGGCGGAAAACGCCGGTATGCTGTTCGTTTTTCCCCAGGCCGAACGGCATTGCATGTGGATGAAAAACACCCTGATCCCCCTCTCGGTCGCCTTCCTCGACGATTCGGGGAAAATCCTCAACATCCGCGACATGCAGCCGCACAGCGAAGAAAGCCACTGCGCCGACGCGCCCGCCCGCTACGCGCTGGAAATGAACCGGGGCTGGTTCGCCAAAAAAGGCATCGCTCCCGGCGCGCGCATCCGGCTGCCCTGACCCTCTCTCCCTCCCTCCTTTTCCCGCACCGATCTCCCCGACGCCAATGTCCGCCACGCCCGAAGAACCCGATCGCCTCGCCGAATTCGTCGCCTGGTTCCGCCAGGTAACGCCCTACATCAACGCCTTTCGCGGCAAGACCTTCGTCCTGGCCTTCGGTGGCAAGGCCATCGCCGGGCCGCTGGCCAGGACGCTGGCCTACGATGTGAACCTCCTGGCGAGCCTCGGCATCCGCCTCGTCCTCGTGCATGGCGCGCGGCCGCAGATCGAGGAAGAATTGCGCGAAAAGGGGCTGGAATCCCGTTTCCATCGCGGCTACCGCATCACCGACGCGGCCACGCTCGACTGCGTGCTCGACGCCGTCGGCAGCGTCTATCTGGAAATCGAAGGGCTGCTCTCCCAGGGCCTGCCCGACACGCCCATGGCGGGCAGCCGGATCCGCGTCATCGGCGGCAATTTCATCACCGCCCGCCCCCTGGGCGTCCTGGACGGAATCGACCTGCAATACAGCGGTGTGGTGCGCAAGGTCGACAGCGAAGGGCTGAAGGCGCAGTTGCAGCTCGGCAACATCGTCCTGCTTTCCTGCGAAGGCAGTTCGCCGACCGGCGAATCCTTCAACCTGCGCATGGAAGAAGTCGCGGAAGCCGTCGCCATCGCCCTCCAGGCCGACAAGCTCGTTTTCCTGACCGACTGCCAAGGCATCCGTTCGCCGGAAGGGGAATTCCTCGACGAACTCACCGCCGACGCCGCCGCCGCGCTGCAAAACGCCGAATGGCTCTCCAACGACCTGAAACGCTGCCTGCCCTCGGCGATCCGCGCCAGCCGCCAGGGAGTGAGCCGGGCGCACATCATCGGCTACGAGCAGGATGGCGCGCTCCTGCAGGAATTCTTTTCCCGCGAAGGCATCGGCACCGTCATTTCCCGCGAATCCCTGGAACGCATCCGGGAAGCCCGCGCCGACGACATCGGCGCCCTCATCGCCCTCATCGAGCCGCTGGAAGAGGACGGCACCCTCGTCCATCGCCCGCGCGAAGTGCTGGAGCGGGAGATTGACAAATTCTCCGTCGTCGAGCACGACGGCATGATCGTCGGCTGCGCCGCGTTGTACGACTTCGGCGACGGCGTGGCCGAGCTTGCCTGCCTCGCCGTGCATCCGGCGCATCGCCAGTGGGGTTATGGCGAACAATTGATGAAACGCATCGAAGCCCGCGCCGCGGGCGTCCGGCGGCTTTTCGTCCTCACCACCCGCGCCGTGCACTGGTTCATCGAACGCGGCTTCACCCTGGAAACCATAGAAGCGCTCCCGGAACAAAAACGCCTGATGTACAACCTGCAACGCCGCTCCAAGGTGTTGGTCAAGAGGCTGTGA
>JAITDH010000039.1 GCA_031282665.1 Zoogloeaceae bacterium
ACTTGTCGCCGATGTATCGAAAATGGCAAGGATATGGATTCCACCATTCACGGAAATTTCAACACCGGGAAACACCGCAAGTTTCCGAAACCCGGACACATCGTTCCAGTCATTTTCAAGTTCCAAGTCTGCATAGGCTTTCTTGAGTTCATCAACCCATGCTCCGCTATTGTGGTCGGTGACAGCAACACAATGCACCCCGGCGACCATGTATTTCAGCAGCCATTCCCGTGGCGCAAGATTCAGACTCTTCCTGTACCACGGTGTATCATGCGAGGCTGGCGTATGGGTGTGGAAATCGAACTTCCACCAACGCGCGCCGGGGTAGGCCCATGTATCTATTGTCATAGTGTCTCTCCAGGAAGACTCAACACGTCGTGACCGTGTTGCTTGATGATTTTACATAATTCCACAAACACTCCAAAGTTTCGGGCAGTGTGTTTTGCAGAACATAGCCCACACTCGTAAGTATCCTGCCGATATTCACACGGGCTTTTGCTTCAGGCGTCATAGCGTACTTCCCATATATCCAAACTATTGAGATTGTATTCTGAAAAGGATGCGGCGGGATGAAAGACTGCGAGCAGATCCTTCATGAGTGGAGTCGACGCAGTTGCTTAACCATGGCGCGTATCAATGAGCAAAAGTATCTGGGACGTTACATACATATGTGAGGGTCAAGCACACAACTGTAAGCGCCAACCCTCTCCGAACGGCATACTTCGATCCAGCGCGTGTGATGCTAGAATAGTCGCGTGGATTTGTACCGCCGGGGGAGCCTTCTGGCCGCGGCGGTTTTTCATTGCAACCGGAAAGAATCTTTCATGAGTAAAACCCCCATGACGCTCACCGGCGCGGAAAAATTGCGCGCCGAACTGAAACGCCTGAAAACCACGGATCGTCCCAATGTCATCGCCGCCATCGCGGAGGCGCGTTCGCACGGTGATCTTTCGGAAAACGCCGAATACGACGCCGCCAAGGAGCGGCAGGGTTTCATCGAGGGGCGCATCAAGGACATCGAAAGCAAGCTCGCCAATGCCCAGATCGTCGATCCCAAGCTGCTGGACGCCGACGGTCGTTGCGTCTTCGGCGCGACCGTGGACATGGAGGACCAGGAGTCCGGCGAGACGGTGACTTACCAGATCGTCGGCGAGGACGAGGCCGACATCAAGGCGGGCAAGATCTCCATCAGCGCCCCCATCGCCCGCGCCCTGATCGGCAAATACGCCGGCGACATCGCCCAGGTGGTGGCGCCGGGCGGCACACGGGAGTACGAAATACTGGATGTGCGCTACGAGTGATCCCTCGTTCGTGGCTGTGCCCGCGGCCCAGCCGCGGGCAGGGGAAAATGGAGAGGATGTGTCAGGAGCCTGCCGGAAGCATCCGGACGCCCAGGTCGTAGAGCGCGTTCTTTCGCGCCCCGGTGATTTCCGCCGCCAGGCGCGCCGCCTGGTTGAGCGGCAGGTGTGCGGCGAGCAGCAGGCGCAGGACCCGTTCCCCTTCTTCCTCCGTCGCCGGTTTTTTGTTGCCGGAGAGGATGAGGACGAATTCTCCCTTTTGCCGCATCGGGTCGGCGGCCAGCCAGTCGGCGGCTTCCCCCAGGGGGAGGGAATGCAGGGTTTCGAATTGCTTGCTGAGTTCGCGGGCGATGAAGAGCGTGCGCTCCGGATCGAATGCCTCTTGCATGTCGGCGACGCTTTCCCGCACCCTGTGCGGCGCTTCGTAGAAAACCAGGGCATAGGGCAGGCCGGCCAGACCGGCCAGCGCCTTTTTCCGCTGTCCGGAAGTGGAGGGAAGGAACCCGTAGAAGAGCCATTGCCCGTCCTCCAGCCCGGCGGCGGAAAGGGCGGTTGTCGCGGCGCAGGGACCGGGCAGGGGAATGATCCTGACGCCCGCCTCGCGGGCGCGGGCGACGATGCGCGCGCCTGGATCGGAGATGCCGGGCGTGCCGGCATCGGATACCAGCGCCACGGTTTCCCCCGCCGCCAGTCTGGCGAGAATCTGCCCCGCCGCCTGGTTCTCGTTGTGCGCGTGCGCCGCCAGCATGCGCGCCGGCGATCCCAGATGTTTCAGCAGGAACGCGGAATGCCGCGTATCCTCCGCCGCTACCCAGGCGACCTCGCGCAAGACCGCGCGGGCGCGCTCGCTGATGTCGGCGAGATTCCCCAGGGGGGTGGGAACGACATACAATGGAGCGTATCCGGAATTTTCAGAAGGCATGGCGGATGTCGGAAAGTTGGGTGAAACGGGTGGCAAGATGGGCAACGGGATGGCGCGAACATACCACACCGGACGATGTCCGCGAAACAAAAAACGACGGCGCGCAGGCCGAGGCCCTGGCGGCGGATTTTTTGCAGGAACGGGGATTGCGGATCGTGGAAAGGAATTTCCGCGTGCGCGGCGGAGAAATCGACCTGATCGCCCGCGAAGGGGAAAGCATCGTTTTCGTCGAAGTGCGCCTGCGCCGTTCCCGCGAATTCGGCGGCGCCGCGGCCAGCGTCACCGCCGAGAAGCAGCGGCGCATCATCCTGGCGGCGCGGCATTGGCTGGCGCGGCAGGGCAGTCGCGCGAAGAGGAAGAATTGCCGCTTCGACTGCCTCCTCTTCGAAAAACTGGATCGAGCGAACATTAGCTGGGTGCGACATGCGTTTACCGCGGATGGGCATTGATCTGTGCGAATGGCGTGCATTGCGCGAATGGCGCAGGCTGCGCGCCATTTTCCTCCTTTTCGCCTGCCTGGCCCATGCGGCCTGGGGCGAGGAGAGCATTCGTTTCCTGGTGCAATCCTCGCCGCTCGCCGGCAGCCAGTTTCACGCCCTGGCGCGGCTGGCAAAGGATATGCGCGTCGGCGACGCCCTGACCCTGCGGCGCGAACCGGACAATCGCTACGACGCGAACGCCGTGCGCGTGGAATGGAAGGGAGA
>JAITDH010000068.1 GCA_031282665.1 Zoogloeaceae bacterium
CAATATCCTGAACGCAGCTTGCCGCAAGCCCTGCCGCAATGGTCTGATCTCAAGGCTGCCTACCGTTTTTTTGACAATGCCAAGGCGGTTCCCGAACACATTCTTGCCGGGCATATTCAGGCCACGTATTCACGTCTGCGCGCGGTACCCCTTGTTCTGGCGGTGCAAGATACGACTTCTTTCAACTGGGAACATCATCCGGCGACGCAAGGACTCGGCCCCATCGCGGAGAAGGGACGCGGCATTCTCTCGCATGGCACGCTGGCCGTCACGCCGGAGCGTTTGCCCTTGGGTTTGCTCGCGCAACAGAATTGGGTGCTACGGGTGCAATCAAAGCGAGGAATGAGGAATGCCTCAATCACCCGCCTGTGGCGAATCATCCGGGATGTGACATGCAGGGCATTGCGGCGCTTGCCGCCACAACAGCATCGCATCGCCGTAGCTGAAAAAGCGGTAGCGCGCGCGAATGGCGTGGGCGTAGGCGGCGCGGATGGTCTGCATGCCCGCGAAGGCGGAGACCAGCATCAGGAGGGTGGATTTGGGCAGGTGGAAATTGGTGATCAGGCGATCGACGACCTTGAAGCGGTAGCCGGGTGTGATGAAAATGTCGGTCTCCCCGTTGCCTTCGCGCACCAGGCCGGAAGTATCGTCCAGCGCGGCGGATTCCAGAGCGCGCAGCGAGGTGGTGCCCACCGCCACGACCTGGCCGCCCCGTTCCCTCGTCGCGCGGATTTCGGCGGCGACGGCGGCGGGGATCCGGTAATGCTCGCTGTGCATCCGGTGCTCGGCGATGTTTTCCACCCGCACCGGCTGGTAGGTTCCCGCGCCGACATGCAGGGTCAGCCGCACCGCGCGGATTCCCGCAGCGCGCAGCCGCGCCAGCAGTTCCTCGTCGAAATGCAGGCCGGCCGTGGGCGCGGCAACCGCCCCTGGATGGCGAGCATACACGGTCTGGTAGCGGCTTTCGTCTTCCGCCTGTGGCGCGTGCGTGATGTAGGGCGGCAGGGGCAGGCGGCCATGCGTTTCGGCCAGTGTCCAGAAATCCCCCTCGCTCGCCAGTTCCAGCGCGAAGAAATTTCCCTCCCTGCCCGTCACCCGCACATCGAAGGCCTCCGCAAGGCGGATTGCCGCACCGACTTTCGGCGCCCTGCTGGCGCGTATCTGCGCCAGCGCCTGCCGCGCGTCGAGCACGCGTTCCAGCAAGACCTCTACCTGTCCGCCGGTTTCCTTTTGCCCGAAGAAGCGCGCCTTGATGACCTTCGTGTCATTCATGACCAGCAGGTCGTCCGGCTGGAGCAGGGAGGGCAGGTCGGCAAAGCGCCGGTCGGCAAAGCGCGCCTCCCCTTCCTTCCCTACCACCAGCAAGCGGCTGCCTGTCCGTTCCGGCGCGGGATGTTGCGCTATTCGCTCCTTCGGCAGGACAAAATCGAAATCGTCGAGGGTCAACGGCACGGAGGCGTTCTCCGGCAAGGACGGAATACGGGATGGAGTATGGATGAGGAACAATGATGAACGATGCGCGAACCCAACATGATCTGCCGAGAGAGGGACTCGAACCCTCACACCTTGCGGCGGCGGATTTTGAGTCCGCTGCGTCTACCGATTCCGCCATCTCGGCGCTGAGGGGCGATTATGTAGCTACTGGCGGAGTGGACGGGACTCGAACCCGCGACCCCCGGCGTGACAGGCCGGTATTCTAACCAACTGAACTACCACTCCTGGCAGGCGGCGTTCGCCGGTATTCCTGTACCGGCCAAGTGCCACGAACTTGGCGACCCTACGGGGATTCGAACCCCGGTTACCGCCGTGAAAGGGCGATGTCCTAGGCCTCTAGACGATAGGGTCAAAACCTTGTGACTTTCCCGGAACGGGGAAATCCTCAAATCTGGTGGAGGTAAGCGGGATCGAACCGCTGACCTCTTGCATGCCATGCAAGCGCTCTCCCAGCTGAGCTATACCCCCAACGCGAAAAGAGGGCGCATTATAGGGGACGATATTGGGCTTGTAAAGCGGGAAACCCATATTTTTCTTTCAATACAAAGCAACTTATCGTTATTCCTCTGATGATCTCCCAAGCGAGCACATGCAAAATATTCTTGAATCTCTCTTTGTTTCGGCATCTCCGCGCGCCGCTTGTTAGAATAGCCAATTTCCTCTCTTCATTCAGGACGATCCCATGAAACGATCCCGTTTTGGCGCGCGTGAACGGCTTTCCCGTGACGCGGCGGAGTTGCAACGCTTGTCCATCGGCCTTTCCGGGTCCGGTAGTCGCCTGGAGGATCTTTTTTGGGAGCGCGGCCTGATCCAGCAGGTGCAAAGCCTGATCGAGGCCGAGGCGGAAGACGATCTCAACGCGGCGATGGACCGGCTTTACGAATCCCATCCCGCCGCCTTCGATGAACTGGCGAGCATCGTGGAAACCCAGGCGGAATCCTGCCAACTGGAAATCGACGGCAGGCATTATGACGCGCTGCTGTTCGCCGTTCCCATCCTGGCCTGGTCGCGCTATACCATTCCCGTCGGCCTGATCGGCAAGGCGAACCTCGATTCGCTCGTCGTGCAACTGGGCGCGCACGTCTTCGCCGGGGAAGCGCGCCTGGGACTGGTGGATTATCTCTTCAGCCCCGACCAGTTGCCGTACAGCTATTGCGATACCTGGCGCCTGATGCGGGCCTTGTGCGGGGAAGTGACGCAGGGGCGCAACCTGCATCTGGATACCGACAATCTGCCGGAAACCCACCACTTCCTGTCCGATGTGCGCTATCTCCTGGGGCTTGCCGTCGTCCCGCGCGGCGCGGCGTTTTTTCGCTGGAACGAGGCGGACGGCAGCAAAAGCGCGGCGCTTTCGGCGTGGGAAAAGCAGGGCGGCCCCAACCTGGCCTCGATCCTGACGGGATCCGCCTATCAACTCCTGCTGCCCAATGCCTACCACTTCGCCTGTCGGAATGCCGATCGCGATTCCCGCGCCTACGCGATCAAGGCGACGGTCAACTTTTTGCAGGCCACCCTCGGTCTCATGCCGGAGGAAATACGGGCGGTCATCGCGCCCTGCTATGAGCAGAACCTGGAGGAATACCGGATCGGCTTTTCCCAGCGCGGCCGGGATCATCAGGTGTATCACGGCGTCGTCTGGGCCTTGCTCGGCGCGGAGGACGAACATGCCGACATCGCCACGCAGATCGACGGCGTGCTGCACGAATGCGGCGTCAAGGACATCGTCAACCTCGATCACCGGATGCCGATGGAGTTTTGCGACGACTGCGGCGCGCCACTCTTCCCCACGGCCGACGGCGAACTGGTGCATGCGGAAATGCCCGACCAGTCCGAATCCATGCCGCAGACATTGCACTGATTCAGGGATCAGGTTTTGTAGGTTGGATGAGCGAAGCGTAATCCGACAATCGTTCATTGCCGGCGCGAAGCGCCGCTGTTGTTTGATTTGCGATGCTTCGCATCGGTGTGGTTGGAATGTCGGATTGCGCCTTCGGCTTATCCAACCTACAGCGGCGGCTCTCGTGATGGTTGTTCCGCCTCGAATCGCCCCGGCGAAAATTCGATGACGCTTGCGTTAAAACAAATACTGGAAAACGTATATATAATTCAACGGTTTTTCGGGGAACCGGTTCAATCCGGTTCAGCCTTCTTACGTTTTACCAGGATTGGGTCAAACGCATGATTAGAATCAAACGCGGACTGGATTTGCCGATTACCGGCGCGCCGAATCAGCGGATCGAGGCGGGGCAGAGGGTGCGGCGGGTGGCGCTCGTCGGCGACGATTATCCCGGCATGAAGCCTTCGATGGCGGTGCAGGCGGGCGACAGGGTGCAGTTGGGGCAGGTCCTGTTTTCCGACAAGAAAACGCCGGGCGTGCGGTTTACCGCGCCGGGCGCGGGGGTGGTCAGCGCCATCAACCGGGGGGCGCGGCGCGCCTTTCACTCTATCGTCATCGATCTGGAAGAGGATGCCGATGCCAACGCCGATGCCGACAACGCCGCCCTTGCCTTCGCGCGGTATGCGGAGGACGAACTGGAAACGCTGGATGCGGCGAAGGTGCGGGAAAACCTGCAACAGTCCGGCTTGTGGACGGCATTCCGGACACGCCCCTTTTCCAAGGTTCCGGCAGTGGATGCCGCGCCCGCGTCCCTCTTCGTCACCGCCATCGACACGCATCCGCTGGCGGCGGACCCGGCGGTCGTCATCGCGGAATACG
>JAITDH010000076.1 GCA_031282665.1 Zoogloeaceae bacterium
TACATCTCGCCCATCAACGCGGGCGCGCTGGCGATGCTCGCCGGGCTGGTGATCGTGCCGCTGGTGAGCCTCGTCACGCCGCGCCCCGATGCCGAGCGGGTCGACGCGCTTTTCCGGGAGTCGTACATCAATCTGCACGACAACCGGATCGACGCCGATTGAGGAGCATGACCGCGCCTCGCGGCGTCGTAGGTTGGATCAGCGAAGCGTAATACGACAATAGTTCATCACCGGCGCAAAGCGCCGCTGTTGTTTGATTTGCGATGCTGCGCATCGGTATGGACGAATGTCGGATTACGCCTTCGGCTTATCCAACCTACAAACCCGCGGCGCGGATTGCCACGGCAATGACGAATGCCCTGACGCGGTTTTCCATCTGACTCCTGATTCCTGATCCCTGACTCCTGCTTATGCACACCGTGCCAAAAATTTTTTGCCTCTCCTTGCAGAAGTGGCTTGACAAACTAGAAGATGATCCAAGTCCATGTTTTTGAACGATTTTATGAGTCGCCTATTTTTTGGGCAGGAACAGGATGTCCTATCTGTGACAAGGTTTTTTGCTCCTTTTCCCGTCTCTATTCACAAACTTATCCACAGCTTTTGTGGAGAAGCGCGAAAAATCCTGATGGCAGAATCAGTTAGGGAGTTTTTCGAGAAATTACTGAAAAATTCCCCGCTAACTTGCCCCTGACCCGCCGCCATGCCCATCGCCCGTCTGGCCCTCGATCTGCCTGTATCCTGCCTGTTCGACTACCGGGTCGCGGACGACGCGAAGCCGCCGGTCGGCTCCCGGCTGCGCGTGCCCTTCGGACGGGGGGAAAAGGTCGGCGTGGTCGTTTCCCTGCACGAAGAAAGCGAGGTTCCGCCGGAACAGATCAAGGAGGCGCTCGGCCTCGCCGACGATCTGCCGCCCCTGCCGCGCGAATTCTTCCGGCTTTGCGAGTTCGCCAGCCAGTATTACCAGGTTCCCCTGGGCGAAGCGATCCATCAGGCCCTGCCACCCGCCCTGAAAAAGCCCCGCCCCGGAAAGCGCCGCGCCGGCAAGGCGAAGGCAGACCGCGTCGCCGCGGAGCCGGTCTTGCCCGCCCTGAATGCCGAACAGGAATTCGCCGTGCGGACGGTCGCCGCCAGCCGGGGTTACGCGCCTTTCCTCCTTTATGGCGTGACCGGCAGCGGCAAGACGGAAGTCTATCTGCGCCTGATCGCCGAAACGCTCGCGCGCGGCCGACAGGCGCTCCTCCTCGTGCCGGAAATCAACCTGACGCCGCAACTGGAAACCCGTCTCGGCGAACGCTTCCCCGCGCAGCCGATCGCCATGCTGCACAGCGACCTGGGCGAGGCGGCGCGCGAACGCGCCTGGAAGGCCGCCTTTCTCGGCGAAGCCCGCATCGTCATCGGCACCCGCCTGGCCGTTTTCACGCCGATGCCCGAACTCGGCCTGATCCTGGTCGATGAGGAGCATGACGCTTCCTACAAGCAGCAGGAAGGGATGCGCTATTCCGCGCGCGATCTGGCCATCTACCGCGCCAGCCTCGGCAAGTTCCCGATCGTGCTCGGCTCCGCCACCCCCAGCCTGGAAAGCTGGGCGCGCGCTGGACAGGGAACGCGGGAGGACCAAGGGAAACAGGGGCGTTACCGGCTGCTGTCCCTGACGGAACGCGCCGTCGCCCAGGCCTGCCTGCCGCAGGTGCGCCTCCTCGACACGCGCAGGATGAAACTCGCCGACGGCCTGAGTCCGCCCCTGCTCGAAGCCCTGCGCGAGCGTTTGCAAAAGGGCGAGCAAAGCCTCGTTTTCCTGAACCGGCGCGGCTACGCCCCGGTGCTCGCCTGTCCGGCCTGCGGCTGGATTTCCCGCTGCACGCGCTGCGCCGCCAATCTCGTCGTGCATCTCAAGGACCGGCGCCTGCGCTGCCACCATTGCGCCCTGGAAATCCACATTCCCCGCGCCTGTCCCGTTTGCGGCAACCAGGACATCCATCCCTTCGGGCGCGGCACGCAACGCATCGAGGATACCCTCTCCGGGATTTTCCCCCAGGCCCGCATCCTGCGCGTGGATCGCGATTCCGTGAAAAGCCGCCGGCAGTGGGAGGCGCTGCTTGCCCGCATCCATGCCGGGGAAGCGGATATTCTCGTCGGCACCCAGATGCTCGCCAAGGGCCACGATTTCCCCCGCCTGACCCTCGTCGGCGTGGTCGGCGCGGATGCCGCCCTGCATGCCGCCGACTGGCGCGCCCCGGAACGCCTGTTCGCGCAACTGATGCAGGTCGCCGGCCGCGCCGGCCGCGCCGACCTGCCCGGCGAGGTGCTGATCCAGAGCGAAACCCCGCAGCATCCGCTATACCAAGCAGTCGTCACACACGATTATCCCGGTTATGCCAGGAGATTGCTGGACGAACGCCGCCAGGCCGGCTTTCCTCCCTATGCCTACCAGGCCCTGCTGCGCGCCGAAGCGCCGCAAATGGAAAGCGCGCTCGCTTTCCTGAAGGAAGCCGCCGCCGGG
>JAITDH010000078.1 GCA_031282665.1 Zoogloeaceae bacterium
CCGGACAAGGCCTGGTCGGATGGCCCGAACAGTTGGCCGCTGGCCGACATGGAAAACCTGCTCGGCACGCTGACGCAGATCGACCGGGTCGTCAAGTCAGAGGACAGGAGACAGGAGACAGAGGACAGAGTGGCGCTACGCGCCCCTGGAATCGGTACTCTGTAGTCTGAACGGAGCGCATATGCCAAACACGCGGCCACTGACCACTGAGCACAAAGCGAGCGCTCTGTCTCCTGTCTCCTGTCCCCTGTCTCCTGTCATCCTCGGCATCGACCCCGGTCTGCGGGTAACGGGGTTTGGCGTTATCGCCAGGGAGGGGCATTCCCTGCGCTATGTCGCCAGCGGCTGCGTCAAATCCGATTCCCGGCAAAGCCTGCCGGAGCGTATCGCCACCTTGTTTTCCGGGGTGCGCGAAGTGATCGCGACCTATACGCCGGACGAGAGCGCGATCGAAAAGGTCTTCGTCAACGTCAATCCGCAATCCACCCTGCTCCTCGGACAGGCGCGCGGCGCGGCGCTCGCGGCGCTGACCGCGCAGGGTCTGCCGGTGACGGAATACACCGCCCTGCAGATCAAGCAGGCGGTCGTCGGGCACGGCAAGGCGGCGAAGGAACAGGTGCAGCACATGGTCATGCGCCTCCTGCGGCTTCCCGCGGCGCCGCGGGCGGACGCGGCGGACGCGCTGGCCTGCGCCATCTGCCACGCGCATGGCGCCCTGGGAATAGAGATGGCTTTGAAGCCGGGGAAAAATATGACAGACTTGCACAATCGTGAACTTTCCCCGTCTCGCGCCACCGCTTTCAGGGTGCGCGGCGGCCGCCTGATAGGATGACCATGCCCGCTCTCGAACCTTCTCTCGAACGTTTTCCCAATCCCTTCCTGCGCTATGTGGCGGCTACCCGCCCGGCTTTCCTGAGCATCACGCTGGTGGCCGTCCTGATCGGCCTGGCGAGCGCCCATTGCAGCGGTTTTCCCCTGCAAATCGACAAATCGCTGCTGACGCTTTTCTTCGCCCTGGTCGCGCACGCCGGGATGAACGTCATCAACGACTATCACGATTTCATGAGCGGCGCGGACCGGAACAACGAGGGACATCTCTTCCCCTTCACCGGCGGCAGCCGCTTCATTCCGAACGGGGTGCTCAGTCCGCGCGGCACGAAAATCTTCGGCTACACGCTCCTCCTCTCGGTCATCCCGGCGGGCCTGTGGCTGATGCGGGCTTCCGCCCCCGGCCTGTTCTGGATCGGCCTGGCCGGGCTGTTCGCCGGCTGGGCCTATTCCGCGCCGCCCCTGAAGCTGGTCAGCCGGGGCCTGGGAGAACCGGCGATCCTGGCCGGCTGGGCGCTGATCGCGGTCGGCGCGGATTTCGTCCAGCGCGGCGGCTTCTCCTCGCAACCCTGGCTGGCGGGCGTGCCCTTCGCGCTCCTGGTGGTCAACATCCTCTACATCAACCAGTTTCCCGACAGGATTTCCGACCATGAAGCGGGCAAGGATACCCTGATCGTCCGCCTGGGAACGGAAAGGGCGCGCTGGGGCTACCTGCTCATCGCCCTCCTCGCCTACCTCTGGCTCCTCTTCGCCGTGGCGAAAAGCTGGCTGCCCATCTACGCGGCGGCGGGCGCCTTCGCCCTGCCGCTCTCCTTCTCCGCCGCCCGCGATCTCCTGGCACATGCCGCCACGCCCGCCCTGCTGTTGCCCGCCATCAAGCGCACCATCCTGGCCGCCAACCTGAGCGGACTCCTCACCGCGCTGGGCCTGTGGATGGCCTTCCCGACAACCTGACCTGATCGACTCGAACCATGATCGGACGACTCTCCGGCCTCCTCGCCGCCAAGAACCCGCCGCGCATCCTCATCGACGTGGGCGGCGTCGGCTATGAAGCCGACGTGCCGATGAGCACCTTCTACAACCTCCCCGCGAGCGGGGAAAAGGTGACCCTGCTGATCCACCACGCGATACGTGAAGACGGCCAGTTTCTCTATGCCTTCGGCACGGAGGAAGAACGGACGGTCTTTCGCCAGCTCCTGAAAATCTCCGGCATCGGCGCGCGCATCGCGCTGGCCCTGCTTTCCGGCATCTCCATCGCGGAACTGCACGCCGCCGTCGCCCGGCAGGAAAGCGCGCGGCTGACCAAGGTTCCCGGCATCGGCAAGAAAACCGCCGAGCGCCTGCTCCTGGAATTGAAGGGCAAGCTCCCCGCGCCGACGGGAGGCGCGCCCCTTGCCGGCGCGGAAGCGGGCGGCGAAGCCGCGAACGACATCCTGAACGCCCTGCTCGCCCTCGGCTATTCGGAAAAGGAAGCAACGCTCGCCTGGCAAAACCTGCCCCCCGGCCTGCCGACCTCGGAAGGCATCCGGCAAGCCTTGAAAACCCTGGCCAGACTTTAGGGGTCAGATGTCAGGGATCAGGGATCAGAAAAAGCATGGCGGCGCGAAGCGCCGCGTAATCAAATCTGATCCCTGACATCTGATCCTCTGTCTTCTGATAAGGAGTGACAACATGCAATACGAACCCAAGACGCTTGCCCAGATCAGCCTCGTCACCCTCCTGATCCTGGGCGGGCTCCTCGTCATCTATCCCTTCCTCGCCGCCATCCTGTTCGCCGCCGTCATCTGCATCACGACCTGGCCGGTCTATGCCCGCCTCAAGCGCGCCGTGGGCGGGCGCGACACGCTCGCCGCCGGGCTGATGACGCTCCTCCTCATCGGCGGCATGCTGGCGCCGACCGTCCTGCTCGCCATGGGGCTTTCCGACGCCGTGCATTTCCTGGTCGGCTCCGTCGGCCCCTGGTTCCACGATTCCGACAGCATCGGCCGCATCGCCGGGCGATTGACGCAAATCCCCTACGTCGGCGAGCAACTGGCCGCATACTGGCAAAAAATCTCCGGCAACCGGGAAGAATTGCAAAAACTCCTGCAAACCTCCTTCGAACCCGCGCGCCGCCTCGCGCTCGCCAGCATCACCCTGGTCGGCAACGGCATCCTGCAGCTGGCGCTGGTCATCTTCATCGGCTTCTTCCTCTACCGCGACGGCAACGCCCTTTCCCGCTTCCTGTCCAATGCCGCCGAACGGCTGGGCGGCGCGCTCGGCGGCGAAATGCTGCTGCTTGCCCGCGGCACCGTCACCGGCGTCATGATCGGCATCGTCGGCACGGCGCTCGCCCAGGCCCTCGTCGCCCTGATCGGCTTCCTCATCGCCGGCGTTCCCGGCGCCATCCTGCTCACCATGGCGATCTTCCTCCTCTCCATGATTCCCGTCGGCCCCCCGCTCATCTGGGGCGGCGCGGCTTTCTGGCTCTACAGCCAGGGCTCGACCGGCATGGCCATCTTCATGCTGATCTACGGCCTGACCGTCATCAGCAGCGTGGACAACTTCGTCAAACCCATCCTCATTTCCCGTTCCGCCAGCCTGCCCATCCTGCTCATCGCCCTCGGCGTCTTCGGTGGCGTGCTCGCCTTCGGTTTCATCGGTATCTTCCTCGGCCCCACCCTCCTCGCCCTGTCGCACACCCTGTTCATGCGCTGGCTGAAAAACCCCCCGGAAACGCCGAATCCAGGGGAAACCTGACCAGGGCGCTGGGTTCCGCAGGTTGGTTTCGTAGGTTGGATAAGCCAAAGGCGTAATCCGACATTCGTTCAATATCCGGCGCTTCGCGCCGCTGTTTTCTGTTTTGGGTCAGCGATGCTGCGCATCGTGGGAGTACGAATGTCGGATTACGCTTCGCCTATCCAACCTACAAAAACCAACCTACAAAACCCAACCTACCGCACCCCGCGCCCCAGCAGATAAAGCTCCGCGCTGCGGTCGCGGGAGGACTTGGGTTTTCTCACCGCCACGCTGGCGAAGCTCGCCCGCATGGCGGCGAGGAAAGCCGCGTAGTCGCTTCCCTGGAAAACCTTGACGAGAAAGGCGCCCTCCGGGAGCAGATGCGCCCTGGCGAAATCCAGCGCCAGTTCCGCCAGATGCATGCCGCGCGCCTGGTCCACCAGCGCCACGCCGGAGATATTGGGTGCCATGTCGGACAGGACGAGATTCGCCCGCCGTCCTTCCAGGAGGGCAAGCAGGCGCGCCAGCGTATCGTCTTCGCGGAAATCTCCCTGGATGAATTCCACCCCGCCGATGCCGTCCATTTCCAGCAGGTCGAGCGCGAATACCCTGCCCCGATTCTTTCCTTCTCCCGTTCCCGCACCCGCTCGTTTGGCCGCCACCTGCGACCAGCCTCCCGGAGCCGCGCCCAGGTCGATCACCACGGCGCCGGGATGGATCAGCCGGTCCCGGTCGTCGATCTCCATCAGCTTGAACGCCGCCCGCGAACGCCAGCCTTCCTTTTTCGCCTGTTGCACATAGGGATCGGTGACATGCTCGCGCATCCACGCTTTACTGGTTCTGCTCCTGCTCATCCTTTACAATCCTCCGTTTCGATCCATCATCCCGTCCATCATGCTCTCCATTTCTTCCGCGGAACGCCGCCAACTGCGCGCCCAGGCGCATTCGCTTTCCCCCGTCGTCTCCATCGCCCGGCAGGGGCTTTCCGAAACGGTGCTGAAGGAAATCGACCGTTCCCTGCAGGCGCACGGTCTCATCAAGATTCGCGTCTACAACGACGACCGGGAGGAGCGGGAAGCCTGTCTCGCCACGATCTGCGCCACCCTCGCCGCGGCGCCGGTGCAGCATATCGGCAAGCTCCTCGTCGTCTGGCGGCCGAGCGAGGAAAAAAAGCCGGCGGCGAAAAAACCGGAACGGCGCAGCAAGCGCAGTTACCAGAACCAGGATTGAGCTTCACATCCACCCCAGGGCGCGGGCGAAGATCATGACGATCGCCAGCGGCACCAGATAGCGCAGGATGTAGAACCAGAGCGAGAAAAAAGAAGACGGCAGGGCGATCTCTTCGACCACCGCCGTCCTTTTCATGAACCAGCCGACGAAGAGCGCGATGGCAAGCCCCGTCAGCGGCATGGCGACGCAACTGGCGGAGAAATCCAGGAAATCGAACAGGTTTTTCCCGAAGAGGAGAAAGTTCCGCCAATGGTTGAAGGAGAGGCAGACGCCGATGCCGACCAGCCAGGTGAACAGGCCGGTTCCCCAGGTGGCGAGCGGACGGCGTATGCCCAGGCGCTCGGTCAGCCAGGCGACGAAGGGTTCGACCAGGGAAATGGCCGAGGTCCAGGCGGCGAACAGCACCAGGGTGAAAAAGAGGATGCCGAACAGGCGTCCGCCGGGCATGTGGGCGAAGGTGATCGGCAGCGTTTTCAGGATCAGGCCGGAACCCTCGGAAGGTTTCAGGCCGTAGCCGAAGGTCAGGGAAAAGATCGCCAGCCCGGCCAGGAGGCCGACCAGCGTTCCCGCCGCCGCCACCCACAGGCTGCTGTTGGCGATGCTGACCTGCCTGTTCAGGTAGGAACCGTAGGCCATGATCGCGCCCATCCCCAGGCTCTGGGAGAAGAAGGCGTGTCCCATCGCCGTCAGGATGACGGTCCCGGTGATGGCTTCCGGCTTGAAATCGAACATGAAATGCCAGGCCTGCCGCATATCCCCGGCAAAGCCGCCCCACAGGGTCAGCAGAAGCAGGATGATGAAAAGCGCGGGCATCAGCACCCGGTTCGCCCGCTCGATGCCGGCAACCACGCCGCGCGCCACGACGGCCACCGTCAGGATGAGGAAGATGCTGTGGGAAAGAATCAGCTCGCCCGGACTGGCGAGCAGGGCGGAAAAACTTTCCGCCGCCTCTGCCGCGGTCGTGATCTGTTCGCCGACCAGGAGCTTGCCCAGGTAACTCACGATCCACCCCGCCACGACGCTGTAATAGCTGAGGATCAGGAGCGCGCCGAGCATCCCCGTCCAGCCCAGGACGCCCCACCAGGAGGAACATCCCGATTCCCCCGCCACCCTCAGCATGGAGGCCGCCGGATTGCCCCGCCCGCGCCGTCCGATCAGGGTTTCCGCCATCAGGAGCGGAATCCCGACGAGCAGGATGCAGATCAGATACACCAGGACAAAGGCGCTTCCCCCCTGTGTGCCGGCAATGTAGGGAAAGCGCCAGATATTGCCCAGCCCGACCGAGGAACCGATGGTGACCAGGATATACGCCCAGCGGTTCGACCAGGTGGAACGCGAGGAAAAGGA
>JAITDH010000119.1 GCA_031282665.1 Zoogloeaceae bacterium
CTCAGGAAAAAGCCCGGCGCCAGGATTTGCCCGAGCAGAAGCCCGCTGGCGACGACCCTGAGCAGGCTCACCCAGGCGGCGACGCGCCAGCCGTAGCGTTCCAGCGCCAGCAGGGTGACGATGTTCGCCAGCCCGGGTTTGACGCCGGGAAGCGGCATGGGAATCGCCGCGTCGACGAGGGAAAGGCCGACCGCGGCGGCGGCCAGCCGGGCGATACGCCGGTCGTCCCCGCGCACGGCAAGCTCGATGCCGCGCCGTTCCTCGCCAGGCGGGTCAGTAGTCGAGTGAGTGTCAGTAGTTGAGTGAGTCATAGGGCGCTTCTTCCCCGAGGATGACGAGGCTGACGCGGTTGGGCGCGCAGATGGCGACGGCTCCGGCGCGGGAAAGCCAGCCCTGCCGCACGCAATATTGGCGCAGGCCGGGATCGGCGGCGACGCGGGCGCGGCCTTTTTCCACGACGATCCGCGTTTCGCCCAGCGGGCCGGGCACGATGATGGTCGCCTCGCGGTCGAGCGCCACTTCGCGGAATATTTCCCCGTCCAGGCGAATGACCGCGCGTTCGCCGACGCCGCCCCGCCAGAGGAGGGGAAAGGAAAATCCGATCGCGCACAGGGCGAGCAGGATGAGCAGCAGGTCGCCGGGATGGAAGAAGCGCAGCCAGCGGTTCATCCGGCGTCCGGGTTTTGCCGCGCGCTCAACGAACGATGGCGAACCAGGACGCGCGAGACCTGGCCCTTGAATTGTTCGCCCAGCCATTTGGCGATATGGACGGAACGGTGCTGGCCGCCGGTGCAGCCGATGGCGACCGTGAGATAGGCGCGGCTGTCCCGCAACCAGGACGGCAGCCAGTCGGCGATGAAGCGCCGGATGTCCGCGCGCATTTTGTGCACGCTTTCCTCCGCTTCGAGGAAGGCGGCGACGGGCGCGTCCAGGCCGGAGAGGGGGGCGAGATCGGGTTCGTAATAGGGATTGGGCAGGCAGCGCACGTCGAAGACCAGATCGGCGTCGAGCGGCAGGCCGTTCTTGAATCCGAAGGATTCGATCAGGAGGGTCAAGCCTTCGTTGGCCGCCGCGTCGGCGCTTTGCCACACCCATTCGCGCAGGGTGGCGGGACGCAGCCCGGAGGTGTCCAGCCTTTGCCCCAGTTCGGCGAGTGGGGAAAGGAGTTGCCGTTCCTCGCGAATCGCTTCCAGCAGGGTGCGCTCGTCCGAGGCGAGCGGATGGCGGCGGCGCGTTTCGGAAAATCGCTGGAGGAGGACGCCATCCTGGGCGTCGAGAAAGAGAAAGGTCAGCTTGTAGCCCGCGGCGCACAGGTCGGCCTTTTTTTTCGGCAGATCGGCAAGGCCGCCGCCGGAACGCGCGTCGATGGCGATGGCCAGCCTTGCGCAACCTTCTTTTTGCAGCAGCGCGACCAGCGTTTGCAGCATGGCGGCCGGCATATTGTCTACACAGTAGTAGTCGCGATCTTCCAGCGCCTTGAGCGCCACCGATTTGCCGGAGCCGGACAATCCGCTGAGCAATACGATTTCCATCGCGCCATTGTCCGCAAGGGAGAGGTCAGACGCTATCGCGGATGCGACGTCCCGCGTTGACCGGGGAGAATGGAGAGGAGCGGCCTTTTTGTCCGTACAGTTCGTTTTCCGCCGAGCGTCCGGTCAGGACGTCGATCTTGGCGCGGACATCCCGGGAAAGGAGGGCGATGCACTGGCCGTTGGCCTGGTTGAGTTCCCTGGCTTCCCGCGCCAATTGCATGAGATCGCGCCAGGCTTCGCGCAGGCGGGGATCGTCTTGCCGGGCAAGCCAGGCTTCCACGGCGGGCGCGTTCTGCCCGACCCCCAGCGCGGCCAGGCAGGCGTCCCGCTCTTCGCCGATCTTTTGCAGCTTGCCGGCCTGCCGCTCCTTGGCGAGAATGAGGCTCTCCAGCCCTTTCGCGTCGCCGGCCTGCAAGACCGCCGCCTCCTCGCCGAGAAGTTTGATGAAATCCCCGACCGCCGCGATTTCGGCGGCGACCAGTCGAGCAAAATCAGACACGGCGTTGCACGTCGATCATTTCTTGCGCGGTGCGGATCAGGCTGTCGGCGATGGCTTCCGGATTGATGCGGAAACGTCCTTCGGCGATGGCAGCCTTGATCTCCGCGATCCGGCTTTGATCGGCAGGCGGTTCGGCGGCCTGGACCTGGGCGGCGCCGCTCAGTTCCACCTGTTCCCCCGTCCTGCCGGTTTCGGTGGATCGGGCGGCAGCGCGGGTCGGCGGCGCGGGCACGAATGGGTAGGCGGTATCGACTTTCATTTTATTCACCTTTGCACATTGCGAAGCTTCATTCCATTTTACGGCAGGTTTCCGGCAATCTTGAGGAATACGCCGCATGTCAGGGATTGAGAAACGTATCAAGGACTAACAAGAACCGTGCCATCCTCCTGGGCAATTCCGCTGACCACCGTGCCGGACAAAGTGCGCACCTGGACAACCTGGCCCGCGCTGGCGCGGTTGAGCGCCTTGCCTTCGTTCGTCGCCGTGAAACCCTCGCCGTGAAAGATGAGACGCACATTCTGTCCCTGCTGGACGATCAGCGGCATGGTCAATAGTTCCTGGCGCAGGGGCTGCCCGGCGCGCAGGGAAATCTTCAGGGTCTTCCCGAGCGCCTCCGCCGGGTCGCGCAGGGCGCTGGCGGGCAATCCGGCGGCATCGCCCATCTGCACGACCACATCGCCTTCGCGCAGGATGTGTCCGGCGGGGAGGGCGGTCACGGCGGCAAGATAGGGCCGGTCGATGGCAATTATTACCGGGACGAAGATGCTCCAGCGCGACGGGCCCAGGCAGCGCAGACCGATATTCGTCTGCCCGGCCAGGCGGGTGGCGGCGTTGGGCAGGAAAGGCTGGAGGGTATCGCAGGCGGGCAGGCGCAGGCGGGAATCGAGCGGCCCGGCGACGACGCTCCTCAGTCCAGGCTGGTCGCGCAGTTCATCGCGCACAAAATCTTCCACCTTTTGCAGGAGCGGATCGTTCGCCGCGCGCGCCGGAAGGAAAAGCAGGCAAAGGAAGAAAAAAAAGCAGGCCAGCCGCGGCATGCTCACTTCTCGATCCACTCCAGCAAACCCTGCCATTGCTCCAGGTCGCGCTTGTTGCGGCTGCGCGGCGGATCGAAGATGGTCTGCCCGCCGGCGGCGATATTGACGTAATTCTGCGTATTGCGCAGGCAGGCCAGGAGGGGAATGTCGAAATGCCGCAGGAATTCTTCCAGCATCCCGGCGGCGCGGGTGCGCGGATCGATGCGCATGGCGACGATGCCGATCTTCGCCAGCCGGCCGCCCAGGTCCTGGCGCAGGGAATTGAGGAAATCCTCCGTGGCCGCCATGTCGAAAATGGAAGGGACGATGGGGATGACGACCCGGTCGACGGCGCGGAGAAAGTCGTTCAGCTTGTAGCCCTGGAAACCGGCCGGCGCGTCCAGCACCACCCATTCTGGCTCACGCGGCAGGCTGACGGACATCTGGTTGCCGCCGAAATAGCCGGTGATGGCGGGCAATTCCGGCGCGCGAAAAGCCAGCCAGCGCAGGGCGGACTGTTGCCGATCCAGATCGCAGAGGCAAACGGTCTTGCCCTTGTTGGCGAAATGGCCGGCCAGATTGGTCGCCAACGTCGTTTTTCCCGCGCCTCCCTTGGGATTTGCCACCATGACCGCACGCATCATCGCTCCCCTTTGCCTTGAGATTGGAATCTGCGGATTATAGGCCGACTCGCCTGGGAAACGCCATCCGGATACATTGAATGGGGGCGATCCAAAGTGGACGAGGCGGGTGTGGCGTCGGTTTCGTAGGTTGGATAAGCCGAAGGCGTAATCCGACATTCGTCCACACCGATGCGCAGCATCGCAAATCAAGGAACAGCGGCGCAAGCGCCGGTGATGAACGATTGTCGGATTACGCCTTCGGCTTATCCAACCTACAAAAACCTACGAAACCACGTCGCTTCGCGCCTCGCAATGGCGGTAACCACGCGGTGTTCTAATCACC